>CAZKMT010000003.1:7491-71391 GCA_964554115.1 uncultured Prevotella sp. | reverse complement strand
GTGGTGCGCACCGACACGGTAGGCGGCGCCACGTCAGGATACTGTTCAATAGGCAATGTGAACAGTCCTATGAGTCCCAGTATGACGAGGAATATTGAAATCACCGTCGAGAGCACCGGGCGCTTTATGAAAGTCGTAAATGTCATATTAAATGTTTAAATTTAATCCTGTGTCTTTTGAGAATGCCGTGCATTGTTATTTCAGGCCGGCGCTCATGCCCTCTGCCTCCTTTATTCTCTTTTCGTATTCTTCAGGAGTTATGGGGGTGATGACATAGCCATCGGTCAGCTTGGTTATGCCGTTGGTGACGAATTTGTCGCCGGACTTGATGCCGCTCGTCACTATATAGTTGTTGCCGTCGTTCTGCGATTCAACGGTAATCTCTGTATATTTCACCTTGTTGTCGTTGTCCAGCACATACAAGAACAGCTTGTTCTGCACCTCCATGGTGCAGCTCTTCGGTATCACGAGAGCCGCGTCGTCGGTGTGCGTCACCACTATCGAGCCTGAGCTGCCGCTCTTCAGCAGATGCTTCTTGTTGGGGAACTGCGCAATCATCTGCACGCTGCCCGTCGTTTGGTCCACCACGCCGCTCACCTTGGCCACCTTGCCCTCTTCCTCATACATGGAGCCGTCGGCCAGTTGCAGGTGTACGGGAGGGAACGTGGTGACTACGCTGTCGTGGCTGCCCGCGTCTTTCACCAGGTCGAGCATTTCCTTCTCGTTCACGGAGAAGTAAACCTCAGCCGTGCTTATGTCCGACACGGTGGTGAGGGCGTCTGTCGACGAGCTGCTCACGAGCGCGCCCACCTTGTAGGGCAGTGTTCCGATGATGCCGTTGGCGGGACTTTTCACGTAGCAGTAGCTCAAGTTCTCCTTTGCCGACATGAGGCTGGCCTGCGCTTCGGCGAGCTGTGCCTCGGCGCTCTCGTAGGAGTTCTGTGCCGACTGCAGTTCGTAAGAGCCTATCACCTTGCTCGCATACAGTTTCTTGCTGTTCTCATAGGTCAGCTTTGCGGTGTTCAGGCTGGCCGAAGCGGTGTTGACGGCGGCCTCTGCCTGGCGCACGGCCGCTTCGTAGGTTACGTTGTCAATGACAAACAGCAGTTGGCCCTCCTTTACGGTCTGGCCTTCCTTTACACAAATCTGAGTGATGAAACCAGACACTTTGGGTCGGATTTCGACGTCTTGGATACCCCTTATCACGGCGGGGTAGGTAGATTGGAGCGTCGCGCTCGACGGACTCACCGTCTGCACCGGGTAACTGTTGTCACCCATTGTGGCCCCTTTATTTCCACAAGAGACAAGAATTGCAGCGGTTGCCGCAATCAACAACATTTTGTTCTTTTCCATAACTCAATTATCACTATAAGTTTATATGTTACAACACTCGCAGCATCGGGTAAAGTCTCCCGCGAACTTTGAAAACTTACAAATCCTTGTGCAGTTTTCAGGCTGCAAAGATACATAGAAATTCACGGCTGGGAAAAAAGCCGCTTTACGTTTAACAATCTTTACGTAGAAAAGTGTTTATGCTTAGATGTCCTTTTCCGGGGCAGGTTGTTCTGTGCGGGTCAGCCCCATTTTCCCGGCTGTCTCAATGAGAAGCCGCATCAGAGGCTCGCGCTTGTTGGGAACGCTGTTGTCGAGCACGGCGTCTTTCAGCGTCTGCTTGAGCGTGCCCACTTCCCTGCTTGGCGGCAGGCCGAACATTTCCATTATCTCGTTGCCGTCGATGCAGGGCTGCAGCAGCCGCTTGTAATCTTTCTCCTTGAGGTCGGCCAGCTTCTCGCGCACCATGCGGAAGTTCTCGAGGAAGAGCCGCTTGCGCACCTCGTTCTTGCTCGTTATGTCGGCTTCGCAGAGCGTCATGAGGCCGTCGATGTCGTCGCCGGCGTCGTTAAGCAACCGTCGCACGGCGCTGTCGGTCACCTCATCGTCGGCGATGGCTATGGGGCGCATGTGCAAGTCCACGAGCTTCTGCACGTATCTCATCTTCGAGTCGAGCGGCAACGCCAGGCGGCGGAACACCTCCGGCACCATCTTTGCGCCCACATAGTTGTGGTTGTGGAACGTCCAGCCCGCGGCGGAGTCCCAACGCTTGCACCGCGCCTTGCCTATGTCGTGCAGCAAGGCGGCCCAGCGCAGCCACAGGTTGTCGCTGCGGCGGCTCACGTTGTCGAGCACTTCGAGCGTGTGGTAGAAGTTGTTCTTGTGGGCCTTGTCGCCGCGCCGCTCCACTATGTCGAGAGCCGTTAGCTCCGGCAGTATCCGTTGCAGCAGTCCGCAGCGGTGCAGGTCTACGAAGCCGCGGCTCGGCGTGTCGGCCATTACAATCTTGTTCAGTTCGTCCTTTATGCGCTCCCCGCTCACAATCTCTATGCGGCCGGCGTTGCGCTCCAGGGCATCGAATGTTTCGTCGTCAATCATGAAGCGCAGCTGGGTGGCAAAGCGCACGCAGCGCATCATGCGCAGCGGGTCGTCGGAGAAAGTGATGTCGGGGTCCAGCGGTGTGCGTATGATGCCGTCCTCAAGGTCTTCAATGCCATAGAAAGGGTCGACGAGCTCGCCGAAACGGCCCGCGTTGAGGCACACGGCCATGGCGTTGATGGTAAAGTCGCGGCGGTTCTGGTCGTCTTCCAGCGTGCCGTCTTCCACCACGGGCTTGCGCGAGTCGTGGCTGTAGCTCTCGCGCCGCGCGCCAACAAACTCCACTTCCATCCCCCGCCACTTAATCTGGGCCGTCCCGAAATTCCGGAACACCGCCATGTGCGCCTGCCTGCCGAGCCGCCGTTTCAACTCCGTGGCCAGGGCAATGCCGCTGCCCACCACCACGATGTCTATGTCGTTCGACGGGCGTTCCAGAAAGAGGTCGCGCACATAGCCGCCCACCACGTAGCACTCAAGCCCCAGCCCGTCGGCTGCGGAGGATATGGTATGGAATATGTCGCGGTCCAAGGCTTGCGCCAATTCCGCGTCTGTGAGTATTTTCATCTGCTCGCGTTGCTGCTTTGGAGGTGCAAAGTTAGCGCATTTTTCCGAATAACATACGTTTTGCGCCGGTGATTTTGACGTGCGGGCGGCAGGGGCGGTAGGGTGGTGGACGGGCGCGGGGTGTTAAACAATCATAAAAGCCAAGCGGAGACGCTGCCGCGAAAACCTTTCCGCAGCACGCCGATTGAGGCGAATAAGAGCGGCGGGAATGGCGTTGGCAAAACTGAAGCCGAAATCCGCGCAAATACGCCGTTCTCGCACGTGCAACCATAACCCGCTGGGAACGATGCAATTGCGTGCCTGCTCTGCGATGTGTGCAATCGCTGTGGACGGAAATACCCTTGATTTTCTGGCGAAAAACAATGAATATTGACCGGAATGGGGTTGCAAAACAGTGCGTATCGCATCGTGAAACGCACCATATTGCACTGCAAAACGGCCCGCTTCGCTTCCTGAAACGGGTCGTTTCGTCCGATGACCGGCTAGACAAGGGGTTTCGACAGGCTTTTCCGCCCTGTGTGAAGTCTGCCGCGCGTCCGGATTGAAAAAACGAAATGTAAAGAAAAACGAAACAGAACAATGCCGCGGAAAGGTGTCGCACGGCGGCAACGATAGTTAATGTTGGTTAACGGTCGTGCCGCTGACGGCTGATGACAGCAGGAATAATGTATATTTGCAAGGCAAACCAAAACGCGCACTTAAACAGGACTGCAATGAAACACTACGCCATAGCAATGCTGATGACTGCGGCCTTGCTGGCCGCCTGCGGCGAAAACGGAGATGATCGCGCCGCGCAGGCCTTGGTAGACCGCGCCGAGGCCGAGTTCCGGGCCAATGACTACACCAAGGCTCTGCTCACCATCGACTCAATGCGCCACGCCTATCCCGGAGCCATAGAGGCGCGCAAGCGCGCCCTGCGGCTGCAACAAGACGTGTCGCTGAAGCAGGCGCAAGAAGACTTGGCGGCGACCGACAGTGCCCTGCAAGCCGTGAAGCGCGATTACGACACGCTGAAAGTGAAGGTGGAGGCCGACCGCGCCGCCTTGCGCGCCACGGAAGAAGAGCTGCACCGCCTGAACCTTACGAGGGTGAAACTCGACTCCCTGCAAGTGCGCTTCGACATGCAGTGCGCCAAAATAAAGTACATACACAAGCAGCAGGAGAAAGAATAGCGGGTGGAGGGCGAGGCCGCGCCAAGCCGGCAGGGCCGCGACGGCCCTTGGCCCGTTCCTTTTTGCCTGAACGTTTGGCATTGTCAATATAAATTCTTAATTTTGCACCATACTTCGTTTATATCGAGAATGGCAAAGGAAGAAACAGCCACCGACAAGGAGTTTGGGCAGGTGATGGCCGAATGCCGCGCACTGTTTGAGAAGAAGCTGCGCGACTATGGCGCATCGTGGCGCTTGCTGCGCCCGCAGTCGCTCACCGACCAGCTCTTGATAAAGGCCATGCGCATACGCTCCCTGGAGACAAAGAAAGAGTCGCTCGTGGGCGAAGGCATAAGGCCGGAGTTCATAGCCCTCATCAATTACGGCATCGTGGGGCTGATACAGGTGGAGCGCGGCTTTGCCGACACCGTGGACATGGACGCCGCCGAAGCCTTGGCCCTGTATGACGGACACGCCGCCGAGGCCGCCGAGCTTATGCGGCGCAAGAACCACGACTACGGCGAGGCGTGGCGGCTCATGCGCGTGAGCAGCTTCACCGACATAATCCTGACAAAGATAGAGCGCATAAAGGAAATCGAGGACCACGCGGGAGTGACCGTGGTGAGCGAGGGCGTAGGCTCCAACTACATGGACATAATCAATTACGCCGTGTTCGGCGCAATAAAGATGGGCGGGTGAGTCTATGGCATACCGGCTGAATCCAAGCGCGAGGAGCGCGGCGGTCAACGTGTGCCGGCTGCTGACGGCGGCCACGTTTGTGCTGTCGGGGTTCGTCAAGGCCGTTGACCCCACCGGCACACAATATAAGATACGCGATTACCTCGAGGCATGGCAGATGGCGCAATACGTGCCCGACATGTTTACGATGATAGCGGCGGTGGCAATGGCGGCGGTGGAGTTCGAGCTTGGCGTGTGCCTGCTCTTCGCCATACACCGGCGGATGGCTCCCAGGTTCGTGCTGCTGCTGATGTGCGTGTTCACGCCGCTGACGCTGTGGCTGGCCGTCGACAACCCCATCAGTGATTGCGGATGCTTCGGCGACGCGGTGAAACTGACCAACTGGGAGACATTCTGGAAGAACGTGGTTCTGCTGGCCATGGCCGCGGTCATGGTGCGGTGGCCGTTAGACATGGTGCGCTTCATCAGCCGCACCAACCAGTGGATAGTGGCCAACTATACCGCGCTGTTCATCCTCGGCATGGCGGGCTACAGTTTGTATGACCTGCCGCCGCTCGACTTCAGGCCATACCACGTAGGGGCAAACATACGGGATGGCATGGCCATACCGCCCGACGCGCCGCAGCCGCAGTTTGAGACGACGTTCATACTCGAAAAGGACGGCGAGCGGCGCGAGTTCACGCTGGACGACTATCCGGACTCCACGTGGGTGTTCGTGAGCAGCAACACCGTGCAGACGGCGGAGGGATACGTGCCGCCGATTCGCGACTTCTCGATAGTAAGGCGCGACGACGGCGAGGATATCACGGACGAGGTGCTCGCCGACACGGGCTACACGTTCCTGCTCATAGCCCCCTATCTGGAACAGGCCGACGACAGTCGGTTCGACCGGATAAACCAAATCTATGAGTATTCGCTCGAGTACGGCTACTCGTTCTATTGCCTCACGGCCAGCACCGACAGGGCAATAGCGCGGTGGTGCGACATGACGGGCGCCGAATACCCGTTTTGCGCCACCGACGCCACCACGCTGCAGACCGTGATAAGGAGCAACCCCGGACTGTTGCTGATCAAGGATGCCACCGTAATGCGCAAGTGGAGCGACAACAGGCTGCCTGAGGAGCACCAGCTCGACGGGCCGCTCGAAGACATTGCCCTCGGGCGCATGGCAGACGGCTCGGCTGCGCGAACGACACTGATGATAGCGGGCATACTCGTGGTGCCGCTGCTGCTGCTCACCATCGCCGACCGCCTTTGGGCGTGGACGAAGTACGTCAGGCGCGTCAGGCGGAAATGAAACGGCGGCGGCCACGCGCAAGATAGGACAAAGACATACCAAATATTTAATTCAAAAGAGCATGAGAAAGAAGATTGTAGCAGGCAACTGGAAGATGAACATGACCCTGCAAGACGGAGTGGCCCTGGCAAAGGAGCTTAACGAGACGCTGAAAGCCGACAAGCCAAATTGCGGAGTGATTGTCTGCACGCCTTTCATCCACCTCGCAAGCATTGCGCAACTGATAGACCCCGCCGTGATGGGGCTCGGGGCGGAAAACTGCGCCGACAAGGAGAAAGGCGCCTACACGGGCGAGGTGTCGGCAGAGATGGTGAAGAGCACCGGTGCCGAATATGTGATACTGGGGCACTCGGAACGCCGCGGCTACTACAACGAAACACCCGAGATACTGAAAGAGAAAGTGCTGCTCGCGCTGAAGAACGGGCTAAAAGTAATCTTCTGCATCGGCGAGAGCCTGGAGGAGCGCGAGGCCGACAAGCAAAACGAAGTGGTGAAGGCTGAGCTTGAGGGCAGCGTGTTCAACCTGTCTGCCGATGAGTTCAGGAATGTCATCATTGCCTACGAGCCCATCTGGGCCATCGGCACTGGCAAGACGGCAACCGCCGAGCAGGCCGAGGAAATCCACGCTTACATCCGCAGCGTGATAGCCGGGCACTACGGAGAGGCTGTCGCCGACGACACCACCATACTCTATGGAGGAAGCTGCAAGGCCGACAACGCTCCCGAGCTGTTTGCCAAACCCGACATCGACGGAGGCCTCATAGGGGGCGCGTCGCTCAAGGCTGCCGACTTCAAGGGCATCATCGATGCGTGGAAGAAGTAACACTTCATGCGGCTTCCGCCGCAGTCCGCGCCATTGACGGACGTTTTCCCCATGCCGCCATGCGGCATGGGGGAAATCCGCACACTTCGGCAGCTCCGGCACAGTGGGCCTTGCGGGCACGGAGGTGGCTCGACGCATACCGAACTCCCGCACGACAATACATAAAAATACGACCATCAACACTCAAAAATGAAACAACTCGTTGCCACAATCGCCATCGTCGCCTGCCATGCAGGCGTCGCCAATGCGCAGTCGTTTACGGAAAGGTTGCAAAACAGCTCCGGAAAACAGGGCACGGTGACCATAAAGCAGGACGCCGCCATCGATGACCTGGTGAACAACCTGAAGTTGGGTGACGGCTCTCCAGTAGTCACCAAGGCCGCAGCCACCGCCCCGACGACAGCGACGGCGGGCAAGGCGACTGCCAAGACTTCGAGCGGAGCGGCCTCTTCGGAGCGCGCGTCCGCAGGCGCTACGGGGATAGGCGCGAAGACGGGCGACGCGACCGGACAGCCGGCGGACGACGCAAACAAAAAGACGGTGCGCACCTACAAGGTGGACGGCTACCGCGTGCAGGCTTTTTCGGGCGGCAACACGCGGCGCGACCGCCAGCAGGCCGAGCAGATAGGCAACGAGATAAAGGAAGCGTTTCCCGACCAAGCCATTTACGTGCACTTCTATTCGCCGCGCTGGATTTGCCGGGTGGGCAACTACCGCACTTACGAGGAGGCTCACCAAATGATGCTCGAACTGCAAAAGCGCGGTTATAAACAGGCCTTGATAGTAAAAGGAAAAATCACGATACAATACTAAAAGGAATGGATTTTGAAACAGAATGCCGCGACGGCATCGAGGAACTGGCATCGCATTACAGGAGCGTGCTCACCCTGTTAGGCGAGGATACCACCCGCGAGGGACTGCTGAAGACGCCCATGCGCGTGGCCAAGGCCATGCAGGTGCTCACGAGTGGGTACGGCATGGATGCGCACAAGGTGCTTACTGATGCCCTCTTCAAGGAGGACTACAGCCAAATGGTAATAGTGAAGGACATCGACTTCTTCTCGCTCTGCGAACACCACATGTTGCCTTTCTATGGCAAGGCGCACGTGGCGTACATCCCCAATGGCTACATCACCGGCCTAAGCAAGATAGCGCGCGTGGTGGACATATATTCGCACCGCCTGCAAGTGCAGGAACGCATGACGCTGCAAATAAAGGAATGCATAGAGCAGACGCTCCACCCGCTCGGCGTAATGGTGGTGGTGGAGGCGCGGCACATGTGCATGCAGATGCGCGGGGTGGAGAAACAAAACTCCATAACCACCACAAGCGACTTCTCAGGCGCGTTCAGACAGGCCAAGACGCGCCAGGAGTTCATGAACTTGCTTCACAACAACAGTTCCACGCGGCTTTGACGATTGCCGGACGGAGACCATAGGGGTTTTGCAGATGCTCATGCTACATGCCGAAAGGCTGTTTGCTATGATGGTATTTGAATATATTGTATAGCGAAATTGAATCTGAACCTGACGCAATAAAGCGAAGATTGCATACAATAAAATGCTCTTGAATGCGCCAAATCCATGTATCAAGATTTGGCGACGCATTCTTCCAATGGTATAATGCACGGATGTTGCGCTAACGATTAATATTTATTTTGTAGTAATTACTCAGGGAACACCTGAGTAATTACTTTCCATCGAGTCATATTAAACTATGTTAAATTCATGGTGGTGGCATGTCACGAAAAGCAAGTTGGTGCGTCTTATAGATAAATATGGAACAGAAGCATTTCGAGGCAGAGGTATGCCGCATACGTCCGCGCCTGCGCCAAGAAGCCCTGAGATACCTGTCGGACAGCGACGATGCCGAAGATATTGCCCAGGAAGTGGTGCTGAAGCTATGGGCCATGCGCGATCGCCTCGATGAATACCGCTCAACAGAGGCGTTGGCCGTGGTCATGGCTCGGCGGCTCAGCCTCAACCGACTGCGTTGTGCGACTGTTCCATTGAAAAATGCCTGTCGAACCGAGCTGGCAACGCACGCCACTCCCGAGACCGACATAATCTCGCGTGAATATGCGGAGCGCGTGGAGAAACTGATGGACACCCTGCCCAACACCCAACAAGCGGTGCTGCGCATGAAGCACATCGATGGCATGGAGGTGGCGGATATTGCCCGTGTGACAGGCAGCACGCCCGAGGCCGTAAGGCAAAACCTGTCGAGGGCACGCCGAAACATAATGAAACATTTCGTTTGAGCACAGATAGCACGATGAAGAGAGACAAGAGCATGGAACAGTTGGTGGAGAAATTCCTCGATGGTGCGACAAGCAACAGCGAGGAGAAAGCTCTCTACGACTACTTCGCAAGCGGCAAAGTGGCGCGCCGCCTGGAAAAATACAGGGCCATGTTCTTATGGTATGCCGGAGGCATGACCACGCCGATGCCCGACGCAGAGGTGAGAGCGCCATTCAAGAGGTTTGCGGACAGGCTTTCGTGGCGGGCTGTGGCTGGTGTCGCGGCGGCGGCATTGCTGCTCGTGACGGCTGTCATCGGCATCTTCCAACACCGGAAGACGGAGTTGCTCTACGCCACGTATGAGGGCAGCTACATCGTACGTAACGGAAAGAAAATAACCGACTTGAAGCGCATACTGCCCGACCTGCGACGCATAGAGAACGATGCCAAGGCCTTGGGAAGTCGCCACAAGGGTATAGGCAGGCTTTCGCCATCTGAAGTTTTCAAGATGATGGACGATGCAAACAAAGACAACAAGAACAGACCCACGATATGACAACCACCAAAAGAGCAGCTCTGAAGACCGTGATGGCGGCACTGGCCCTGTGGCTGGCAGCCGTGTCGGCGCACGGGCAGAACCGCATAGAGAAGCAAGTGAAAGACTTGGAAGGCCGAAACGTAATGACCGACAAGATAGTGAAACGCGACCCGAACACGAAGCGTGTGGGAATGGAGACCAAGAGCTTCCACTTTTACAGCCAAGGGGGCACCGTGGCCAACGCATTGCGCGAGGCGTTCGAGGCCGACGCAGGCTCGGCCACCAACATTGAGCGCGGCCAAAGGGGCGATAACTACGAATGTGTGCTCACGTTTGTGCAGGGAACCACAAAGACGGTGTACCGCCTGTCCATCAGCGGTGATAAAGACCACCCTGAAGTGGACTTGCAGACATACTACCGTGACGAGAGCGTCAACATCGACGAGTCTTCGGTGGAGTCAACCCACAACCATATATCCCCCATGACAGCCGCCACCGGTTCTTCCGGTGCGGCGGGTATGCGGCACGGAATCGAACATTGCCATAATAGATTCAGTTAATAGATACAAAGAAATCCGATTAACAGCGGCCCAAAGAGTTGAGGCCATTGGGCACCATCGATGCTGATGATGCCGCGTCGTGAGACGCACAAACTTACAAGTGTGTGCCGGGCAGAGGCTGGGGCGCACACTTTTTTAATGCCTTGCGGGCATCACTGCCCGCCAAGGCGACCGAAATATGCGATTACATCATCCCACGTCTTGAATGCCTCGGTGCCGAAACCGATGCGCGTGCCCATGAACTGTTGCGAGCCGTTGGCCTCGGTGGCATCGATGAGATAGTCGCCGTAGAGCAATTCTTTGTGGTTCGTGAACACCATGTGGCGGTATGACGGCACGCCGACAGTCTCGAAAAGCCATTCCTGCACGCGGTCGGCATAACCGCTATCGCCCGGCGGCAGTGCGGCCACGAGGTAGACATCGTAGTTCTCAAGCAGAAGCCTATATGCCTTGAGTACGCTCGGGAGTGCGTTGCCGCCGCGCTCCATGGTCCGTTCCACGCTTATGTACACTATGTTGCGCTGCCGCTTCTGCTGCCTGTCGTCAATCCACCGTATCACCGGCACCACGGCGTGGAGCAGCGTGCTGTTGTTCAGTTGGTGCTCGCCGTGGAAACGGATGGCGTTGGCGTAGTGGGTGGCAAACAAGTCAAACGTGTTCACCATGGTGTCTTCTATGCCGAAGAGGCCGTAGACGCGCTCCTGTTCCTCCGCCGTGGCCGATGCGAAGCAGCGTTCGGTCATCTCGCGGTATTCTTCCATCAGCTGCTTGGTCATCATGAACTCCTTAAGGCCGTCAAGGCGCGGGTTGAGAAAAGTCACCTTGCCAAGCCTGTTGTTCTTCAGTATGGTGTCGCCCATGCGGAAAGCGGGGTTCACCAATATGCGGTCGAGGCCGTAAAGCATTTCCGCATACATGCCACCCATTGATGTGCCGATGGCCAGGTCGGGACACTCTTCGGCGCAGATGCGGTGTAAAAGCTCCATTGCCTCAGCCGGATGTATGGGCAGGTCGGGCGCAATGACGGTGGCTTGTGGCAACAGCTCGCGCAGGCCGGCCACCGTGCCCGACTGTCCCGACGAGGCGAAACCATGCACATAGAGTATCTTCTTGCCCTGCATCATTCCGGGGAACGACTTTACGAAAGCGTTGTCCATCGTATTGCTGTATTGTTGTTGCGCCTGCAAAATTACGCCAAAAAGCGGAAACGGCAAAGCGGAAGCTATGTTGCGGGCGATGCAAGGAGGCTTCTCGACATATTATTTAACAACTTGGCGGAGTCTGATGACACGGGAAAGTAGTACCTTTGCGCCGAAAACCCAGACACAGGCATACAGAATGGAGAACGACTTGCACCGCTTTTACACGGAAAAGGCCGCCGCGCAGTCTGCCGAGACGAGGAGGTTGAGACGCAAGAACCACTTCTTCGTGGCGGCAGAGCTGGCCTCTTTCATTGCGGCCATAGCCCTCGTGGTGGCTTACACCGTGTGGGGAGGGTGGCCGTGGCTGGCCGCGGCGGCAGCCATGCTGGCCGCATACGTGGCGGTGCGGCGGCTTGACGCCGCCAACGGCGAGCGCATGGTTCGGGCCGAAAGCCTTTGCGCCGTGTATCGTAACGAGCTGAAATACCTTGCGGGCGACTTCTCGCCGTTTGACGACGGCCGGCGCTATGTCGATGCGAAGCATCCGTTCACGTTCGACATGGACATTTTCGGGCCGCTGTCTCTCTACCATCGCATGTGCCGATGCGTCACCACCGGCGGTGCCGACTGTCTGGCGCAGTGGCTTTCCACACTGCCCGGCGGCGACCGACGCGATGCCGTGGCCTCCATCGAACGCCGCCGTAGGGCAGCGTGTGCGATGGCGGTCATGGAACCGTTGCGCTCTGAATTCATTGCCACCTGCCGCCACGGGCGCATAGACACGCGGGCCGTAAGAGAAGCCATCGCCAATGCCAAGGCCCTGGCGGTGCCCGCATGGCCGGCTTCGGCGGTGGCCACCGCTGTGGCGGGCGCGGCTTGTGTGGGTTTCGCGGCTACCATAGTGCTGGCCGCCACCACGTCGCTGCCGGCCGGTGTGCCCGCAATGTGGGGCACGCTGCAGTTCTTTGTGGTCTTCATGGCGTGCTCCAAGCCTCTCAGGATGATAAGCAAGGCCGTGAACAGCCTGCACGGTCAGCTCAAGGCATACGCCGAGCTGACTGACCTTATGGCCGATGCCGACCTGCGGGAGATAAGTCCTGCGATGCCCCGCGCCACCGATGTCGCTGAAGCCCGACGCGCGCTTGCCGGACTGCGGAGCATTCTCGACGGACTTGACAGGCGCGGCAACATCATAGGCCTGGCACTCTTCGACACATTCCTGCTCAGCGACTTGTTTCTTGTCAGGCGCTTCTTGGAATGGCAACGGCACCACATGTCGCACATCGAGCCGTGGATAGACAACGTGAGCGCGGCAGACGCAATGGTGTCGATGGCCACTTTCCGCTACAACGAGCCTTCGGCCATCGATGCCGAAATCAGCGATGGCGAGGCGATAGAGCTTGAGGCGCGTGGCCTGCGCCATCCTTTCCTCGGAACAAAGGCCGTGGGCAACGATTTCACGATAGCCGACCGCAACTACTACGTAGTCACCGGCGCCAACATGGCCGGCAAAAGCACATTCTTGAGGTCTGTGGGAGTGAACTACATCATGGCCATGAACGGAATGCCGGTGTTCGCCGATCGGCTGCGCGTGACGGTGTTCGGACTGTTCAGCAGTATGCGCACGAGCGACGATCTTGGCCATGGCATAAGCTATTTCAACGCCGAACTGCTGCGGCTGGAGCAGCTCATGGAGAGTTGCGGGCGGCGCGGGCGCACGCTGATAATACTCGACGAGATACTGAAAGGTACCAATTCGCTCGACAAGCTGAACGGCTCGCGCATGTTCCTCGAGGCCATTGCGGACATGCCAGTGAGCGGGCTGATAGCCACCCACGACCTCGAGCTGTCGAAGATGTCTGACGAACGCCCGGAGAGATTCCACAACTGGTGCTTTGAGATAGAGCTGTCTGACAGCATCACCTACACTTACAAGATTACCCCCGGCGTGGCGCGCAACCAGAACGCCACCTACCTGCTGCGCAACATCATAGCGAAGGCGCGGGCCGACTGACGCGGACGGCCTTTGCCAGAAAGCCGCGCGGGGGCTTCCGCGTGGCTTGCGAACAGTGCAAAATAATCACTTCATAGTGTAAATAATAAAAAAGAGCCTTTGCGTTTCCATGAAAACAACAGCAAAGTTTTGCCAATGCAGAATTAAAATAGTAACTTTGCGCTCACAAAGACGACAAGAATTTCATCATTAATAGATAGCAATTATGGTAAGTTACAAGACTTTGGGTCTGGTGAACACCCGCGAGATGTTCAGTCGGGCCATCAATGGCGGATGGGCAGTTCCCGCATTCAACTTCAACAATTTAGAGCAATTGCAGGCCATCATCAAGGCTTCGGCGGAGCTGAAGTCGCCTGTCATACTGCAAGTGTCGAAGGGAGCGCGCAACTACGCCAACCAAACACTGCTGCGATACATGGCGGAAGGCGCCGTGGAATATGCCAAGGAACTGGGCTGCAAGCATCCGGAGATAGTGTTGCACTTGGATCATGGCGACAGCTTCGAGCTGTGCAAGAGCTGCGTCGACATGGGATTCTCTTCCGTGATGATTGACGGTTCGGCTCTGCCTTACGCGGAAAACGTGGCCCTTACTAAGCAAGTCGTTGACTACGCACACCAATACGACGTCACCGTCGAGGGCGAGCTGGGCGTGCTCGCGGGCGTCGAGGACGAGGTTGCGTCTGAAGTGTCGCACTACACAAAGCCCGAGGAGGTCATAGACTTCACCTCGAAGACCGGCGTTGACTCCCTCGCCATCTCCATCGGCACATCGCACGGGGCTTACAAATTCAAGCCCGAGCAGTGCACGCGCGACCCGAAGACAGGCCGCCTGGTGCCCCCGCCATTGGCATTCGACGTGCTCGACGATATAATGAAGAGGTTGCCGGGCTTCCCCATCGTGCTCCACGGCTCGTCGTCGGTGCCGCAGGAGTATGTCGACATGATAAACAATTACGGTGGCAAGCTGCCCGGTGCA
This sequence comes from uncultured Prevotella sp., assembly GCA_964554115.1. Taxonomy (GTDB): domain Bacteria; phylum Bacteroidota; class Bacteroidia; order Bacteroidales; family Bacteroidaceae; genus Prevotella. The sequence continues at coordinate 56,957 of CAZKMT010000003.1, read as the reverse complement.
GTGGGAATACCCGAGGAGCAGCTGCGCATGGCCGCAAAGAGCGCCGTATGCAAGATAAACATCGACTCCGACTCGCGACTGGCCTTCACCGCCGCCGTGCGCAAGACGCTGGCCGAGAAGCCCGCCGAGTTCGACCCCCGCAAGTATTGCGGGCCGGCTCGCGACCTCATGGAGGACATGTACAAGCACAAGATTATCGACGTGCTGGGCAGCGACAACAAGCTGGCACAGCTCGACTGACAATGCGGAATGTCCGCAGGGATGCGCCGGACAGTGGCGTGACACGGCGTGAGCCATGTCACGCCACTGCGCTTTTTGCGGGTGACGCCGTGGCATCGTGACGGTAAACAATGTTTACAAAAATGCCCGGCGCACAGCCGCCGCTGCCGTTTCGGCTTGTGATTCGGGCCGTTTCGCGCGCCGAAACGCACCATTTTGCAAGCCGAAACGGCCTGTTTTGCAACGTAAAACGGCACGTATGGCAAATTCGTTGGAAACCAGCCGTTTGCGTCATCGGCAAAAGTCGGGACGAAAAGCCGCGCGGTTTGTGAAATATCTTTACAAAAAAGCGGGCATGCCCCATCCCCGCAACGCGCCGTCAAGGCGCGTTTCACGCTCCCGACACGCCGCCCGCAGATGTTGCGCGGCAGTCCTCATCCGGCGCGGGGCGCGACAAAAAAGTCCGATGACTTGTCGCCTTGCGATAAAATGCTTACATTTGTAGATGTATGGTGATCGGCGTGAACATGCTCATGGCGCGCCGGCTTCGGCGACAGACTGTCCGCAGTGCGGAAATACCACATAACCACAGCATTATGAAAGCGAACATACCACCCGAGTGGAACAAATTCTACCTTAAAGACGTGTCGTTTGTCAATCTCATGGCGCGTCGCATCTTCAATGTCCTCATAGTGGCCAACCCCTACGACGCCTTCATGCTCGAAGACGACGGGCGCGTGGACGAGAAAATCTTCGACGAGTATATGGACTTGGGCTTGCGCTATCCGCCGACGTTCACGCAGGTGACAACAATCGAAGAGGCGGAAAAGGTGCTCCGGACCACTTACGTTGACCTCGTGATATGTATGCCGGGCAATGCCGACAGCGATGCCTTCGACGTGGCGCGCGCCATCAAGGCCACCTCGCCCGGTATCCATTGCGTGGTGTTGACGCCTTTCTCCCACGGCATATCGAAGCGCATGGAAAACGAAGACCTGTCGATGTTCGACTATGTGTTCTGCTGGTTGGGCAACACCAACCTCATAATCTCCATCATAAAGCTCATAGAAGACAAGATGAACATCGAGCACGACATGCAGGAAGCGGGCGTGCAGATGATACTGCTCGTGGAAGACGGCATTAGGTTTTACTCCTCAATACTGCCCAACCTCTACAATTACATACTCCAGCAGGCCAAGAGATTCTCGACCGAGGCGCTCAACCCCCACGCCGCGGCGCAGCGCAAGCGTGGCCGGCCGAAGGTGTTGCTGGCCCGCACTTACGAGGAGGCAATGGCTCTTTACGCCAAGTATGGCGACAATGCGTTGGGCATAATCAGTGACGCGCGCTTCCCGCATGGAGGCAAGAAAGACCCCGATGCGGGGCTGAAGTTGCTGCGCGAGATACGGAAGCGCGACGAATACGTGCCGCTGATACTGCAAAGCGCCGAGTCGGAAAACAGGCAGATGGCCGAAGCGGAGGGCTTCCTTTTCGTGGACAAGAACTCAAAGAAGATAGACCTCGACTTGCGGCAATTCATGGAGGAGCACATGGGATTCGGCGACTTCGTGTTCCACGACCCCGCAACGGGCAGTGAGATACTGCGCATACACAATCTCAAGGAGCTGCAAGACAACATCTTCACCATTCCAAACGAGTCGATGCTCTACCACGTGAGCCGCAACCACATGAGCCGGTGGCTCTCGGCCAGGGCCATCTTCCCCGTGTCGGCGTTTCTGAAGCACGTCACTTGGCACAAGCTGCAGGACGTGGACGTGCATCGGCAAATAATCTTCGATGCCATAGTGCAGTACCGCAAGATGAAGAACATCGGCGTGGTGGCAGTGTTCGATCGCGGCAAGTTCGATGCCTACGGCCATTTCGCGCGCATAGGCGATGGCTCCTTGGGCGGCAAGGGGCGCGGCTTGGCCTTCATCGACAACATCATAAAGCGTCATCCGGAACTGAATCAGTATGCCAACGCGCAAGTGACGATACCCAAGACGCTTGTACTGTGCACCGATGTGTTCGATGATTTCATGGAGAACAACAACCTGTATCAGGTGGCTCTGGGCGACGCCTCCGACGAAGAGATACTGGCGCATTTCCTCAAGGCGCAGCTGCCCGACACGCTCATAGCCGACTTCTTCACGTTCTTCGACGCTGTGAAGGCTCCGATAGCCGTCCGCTCGTCGTCGCTCTTGGAAGACAGCCACTACCAGCCCTTTGCCGGCATCTACTCCACTTACATGGTTCCATATCTCGACGACAAGTATGAGATGCTGCGGATGCTGGCTTCGGCCATCAAGGCGGTGTATGCCTCGGTCTTCTACCGCGACTCGAAGGCTTACATGACGGCCACGGGCAACATCATCGACCAGGAGAAAATGGCCGTCATACTCCAGGAAGTGGTGGGCCGCCGCTACGGCAACCGTTTCTATCCCACGTTCAGCGGCGTGCTGCGCTCGCTCAACTACTACCCCATAGGCGCGGAAAAGGCCGAGGAAGGCATAGTGAACCTGGCGTTGGGACTTGGCAAATACATCGTTGACGGCGGCCTGACGCTGCGCGTCTGCCCCTATCACCCGCAGCAGGTGCTCCAGACCAGCGAGATGGAGATGGCTCTCAGGGAGACGCAGACCCGCTTCTATGCCCTCGACATGACCCATGTGGGCGACATGATGAACAAAGACGACAGTTTCAACATACTCAGCCTGCGGGTGAAAGAGGCCGACAAAGACGGCTCGCTCGACTTCATTGCCTCTACCTACGACCCCAACGACCAGGTAATCCGTGACGGCATCTATGAGGGAGGGCGCAAGGTAATCACTTTCTGTGGAATGCTGCAACACGGCGTTTTCCCCCTGCCGGAGCTGCTGCAGACGGTGCAACGCCTCGCCACGGAGGGGATGCGGCGGCCTGTGGAGATTGAGTTTGCGGGCAATGTCAACAGCGACCGCACGGGCGAACTTGACTTGTTGCAAATCAGGCCCATCGTGGACAGCAAGCAAATGCTCGACGAAGACGTGACAGCCATACCCGACGGAGATTGCCTGTTGCGCTCGCACAACTCGCTGGGTCACGGTATAAGCGATGACGTTACGGACGTGATATACGTGAAGGCGGACGAGAATTTCACGGCGATGAACAATCCTGCCATTGCGGCGGAGATTGAGAAAATGAACAGGAAATTCCTTGCCGAGGGGCGAACCTACGTGCTCGTGGGGCCCGGACGGTGGGGGTCGAGCGACCCGTGGCTCGGCATTCCGGTCAAATGGCCGCACATCAGCGCGGCGCGCATAATCGTTGAGGCGGGCTTGGAGAACTATCGCGTGGACCCGAGTCAGGGCACTCACTTCTTCCAGAACCTCACGTCGTTTGGTGTCGGCTACTTCACCATCAACACTTATATGGGCGACGGCCTCTTCCGCAACGACATTCTCAATGCCATGCCGGCTGTGGAGGAGACGCAGTTTGTGCGCCATGTGCGCTTCGACCGCCCGCTGAAAATAATGATGGACGGCAAGAAGCAAGAGGGCGTGGTGCTGTTGCCGTAATCGCTCGTCAGCCCCTGCCCCTGTCTTGGCTGTAAACGGCTTGCGGACAGAATGAAGAAGAGCCATATCGTACTCCGGAATGGAGTTTGATATGGCTCTTTTCTTGTGGTTGTTGCCTAATTGCGATAGGTAACTTCCGGGGCGTTCATCTTGTTTTGCGCGCCCCCTTGCGGGGTTGTTTTACTTCACCACGACTTTCCTTGTCTTCACCTTGCCGTCGGCATAAACCTCCTTGATGATGTTGATGCCCTTTCTCGGTGTGTCAAGTTGCGTGCCGTTGATGCTGTAGACGATAGTGCGGACAATCTCGCCGGTAGCCTCGTCGGAGGTGTTCACCTCGCTGATGCCTGTCGTTTCGCCGGCGTTCAGGATGTAGATGTCCATTATCATCATGCTCGAGAACTCAGCCTGGAGCTTCACAAACACTTTCTCTGTGCCCTCGTAGCTGGCAATGGTCTTCTTGATGTAACGCTGGGTCTTGGAGAAGTACACAGAGTCTACAAACTCCCAGTTGTCGGTCGACGTGGTGTCCGTGCTCACCCACAGTGAGCCTTTCGGCTGGTTAGAGCTGCTTCCGTTGGCCACGTAGGTCACGATGTCGAACGGACCTTGGAATGCCTCGGTGCTCTGCAGGTGGCAAGAGTACGGGTCGTTCTCCACGTCGTCGCTCTTCTGCACGTTGCCGAAAGTCACGCTGTTGTCGGACGCGCCTTGGTCGAAGGCAGTCTCGGCGCGGTAGCGGCTTGTGGTGTTGTTCGGGTCGATGTCTTCAGACACCGTGATGCGCTCCCACAACATACCTTGTCCGTAGGTCTTGGCCACCCAGCCGTTGCCCGGGTCTACCGATGTGAGATTCCACAGCGGCTCCTTGCTGTCAACAATGATTGTGTCGTTGCCGTCGGGCAGCTCCTCCACGTGCCATGTCACATCGTAATAGTAATATCCGCTCTTATTACCATCGGTGTAGTATTTGGTCTTGCTCTCGCCCATCGACCAGTCGGAAGCGTTGGCGTCGAAGTGCGACAGTTCGTTGAGGCGCTCCTCCTTGCCGTTTACGGCTACGTGCTGTGAGGCCACCTCCGACTGCATCTTGCCTGTCGTTTCAGTTGAGAACGCATAGATGGTGGTGGGGTGAGTAATCTCTATTGGCGACGAATATACGGTTGAAGCCGTGGCATCGCTGCTGCCGGTGAAGTTGTAGTACACCGATGTTCCGTCTTCGTTGTTGATGATGGTCACCGTGGTCAGTCCGTCCTCTTGCTCCAGCGAGAATGTGGGAGCTGCCGATGTCTCGTAGAGTGAAACCGTAAGCGATGACGTCTCGCTCGGGGTGAAGCCGTCGCCATAGGCTATTGCCGTGATGGTTACCGCCTCGGTGAAGTTTATCGTCCCGGTGTAGAGCGTGCTCTCTTCAGATGGCGTGGTGCCGTCGGTGGTGTAATAGATTTTGGCTCCGGTGGTGGCGCATGCCATTGTCACGTCGGTGTTGAGGTGCTTGTAGCTTTCCGAGAATGTGGGCGCTGCCGTTTGGGTTATCTCCCGCTGTGTGGAGTACACCACCTTGATGGCGTTTGTTATCAAGTCGATTACGTTCTCGATGTTGTAGCCGGTGTTCTCGTAAGAATACGGCATGTAGATGTAAGCGTTGCGGCTGATGTTGTGGAGGTGTATGGCGGTCACTCCGTCGGCCGTTGCCACAATGTCATCGCCGGCAAAGTAAGAGTCTTCGGGGATGCTCACGCCCGTAAGTGTCTCCGAGAACATCTCGAGAGTGCCATCGGCCTGCACATAGTCGCTCGTGGAAGCGTCGGAAGGAGTGAACAGGTCGCTGTTCAGGTATCCGTCGCTCACGGTCACGGTGCCTGTGTTCACGGTCACGGCCTCGCCATATCCCCATGTAGCGTAGAGGTTGGCGTTCATGTTCACCATGGGCACATAGGCAATGGCATCCTTTATGGTCTGCGCGTAGGCATTGCCTTCGGCTATCGCTCCTGACACAACCACTATGTCGAAGTTCTTGAGCGAGTCGCTGCTGACGTTGGCTCCGTCGCCCGACACGTCGATGTCGACCACTTTCACGTTGCTGAACAGGTAATTGTCTTCAGACACTATGTTCATGCGGATGACGTCAGACGACTGGTCGTAGCCTGAGTATTGCGAATCGTAGATGTATGCTATCGTCGCGTCGGCCACGTCGGCCACGTCTTCGTCCACTTCAATAAAATAGATGTGGCATCCGTTGGTGTTGGTAATCTGGATGTTGTAAGTGCCATCGTCGTTAGTGGCGTCGGCCGCGTCGTAAGGCACCATCCATGTCTGCTCGGTGTAAGTGATGGGCACTTCTACCTCATTGCCCGACGGATCGAGCAGTTTGGTGCCCGATGTGCCGTGGCCTAAGTGCAGTTCCACGCCGCGTGCTTCGGTCTGCTTGTGCGACTCTATGCCCATGGTGATGGTCGCGCCCTGCTTGACGTTTGGTATCACGAAGTAGTCCTTGCTGCTGCTGCCCAGCCACAGGTAAGAGGCACCGTGGTAGTTCATGAAGCTCGCATCGGTGGTGCTGGCGTTCTGGTAGTCCAAGGCTATGGCCAGCGAGCGTGAGTTAGTGTTGGTGTAGAGCAATCCCTCCAGTTCGGATATCACTTCACCGTTGGCCGTGAGAGTGGTGCCCTCAGATGTGCCCATGGCGGACACTTCCCAGAAACACTTGTTCTCAGACAGTTCTGTGGGAGCGGTTCCGGTGGATTTCTCAATGTCTGACCAGTCGGAACCATTGATGAGATTGTTTGCGGTTGCCGAACTCCAGTTCGTGAAATCCCATCGTCGGTTCTCGGCGTTGGCGCACAGAGCCATTGCGAAAACCATCGCAAGAGTAAAGATTTTCTTCATGTGTTTGATTTTTTGATTTTAAGGCGGGTCCTGTTAATTGATTTTTATCCGTCTTCAGCCGTAGAACCCATTGGCGGCAGAAAGCGAACGTTTTTATTTTAAGTAGCATACAAAGATAAAAAAAAAAGCAATCCTCCCCACCCCTGTTGTGCTTTGTTAACTTGAAAATAACATTTTTTATGTCATGGGGCATGGTTCACGTGGATTGTTCGGGGCGGAGGCCTGCGATTTGCGCGTTGTGACAGGCGTTTCACGCTGACCTCGTCGGTGCGGCATCGGCTCGTGCCGTCGATGGCGTTGGCGCAGACAGTGCCGTGAGGAACATGGATATCCGCAGAATGCGCGCGCATGAGCAAGACTGCTGGGCTGCCTTTCAGCCGGCGGCTCACCTCATACCGTGATTAACCTTTTTATGTTAAGGGGCATTGCCGGGATGCTGTTGTGTAACCATTTGGTAGCCAATGTGTTATAAGGCGTGCTGTCTTGGTTTGCAAAACAGGCCGTTTCAGAACGCGAAACAGGCCGTTTCGGCTTGTAAAATGGTGCGTTTCGCGAGCCGAAACGGCACGAACCGGAAATCGGGCCGCGCGCGGCTTCCGTTAGTTGCATATTTGCATGTATTGGCAGGGCGCGCGTGTCAGGTGTGCGGAAATAACACCGGCCGGCGTCGCCGGGCAGGTGGCCGGGGCGGGGCGTTGCGGTGTTTGGGCGCGACAAAGTTGCACATTCCGCATATTTGTGCTAAATTTGCAGCACGAAACCAAACCAAAGGCCAAGAATAATGAAAGAACTATCATTAAAGTACGGATGCAATCCGAACCAAAAGCCATCGCGCATATTCATGGAGGAGGGCGAGCTGCCCGTGGAAGTGCTCAACGGAAAGCCCGGGTACATCAACTTCCTCGACGCGCTCAACAGCTGGCAACTGGTAAGAGAGATGAAAGCCGCCACGGGCATGGCCTCGGCGGCGTCGTTCAAGCACGTGTCGCCGGCAGGCGCTGCCGTGGGACTGCCGCTGAGCGACACCCTCCGCAGCGTATATTTCGTGGACAGCCGGGTGGAGCTTTCCCCGGTGGCCTGCGCCTATGCCCGCGCCCGCGGCGCCGACCGCATGAGCTCCTACGGCGACTTCGTGGCACTCAGCGAGCCGTGCGACGTGGCCACGGCCTTGCTGCTGAAGCGCGAGGTGAGCGATGGCGTGATAGCTCCCGGCTACGACGATGAGGCTCTCGCCATATTGCGCGCCAAGCGCAACGGCACATACAACGTGATAAAGATAGACCCCGATTATGTGCCGGTGCCTTTGGAGCGCAAGCAGGTGTTCGGGGTGACCTTTGAGCAGGGGCGCAACGAAATGCGTCTCGACGACCCCGCGCTCTTCGCCAACGTTCCCACGCGCAACAAGGAGTTTACCCCCGAGGCGAAACGCGACCTCGTGATTGCCCTCATAACGCTCAAGTACACGCAAAGCAATTCGGTGTGCTACGTGAAAGACGGGCAGGCGATAGGCATCGGGGCGGGTCAGCAGAGCCGCGTCCACTGCACGCGCCTGGCCGGCAACAAGGCCGATACGTGGTGGTTGCGCCAGCACCCGAAAGTGATGGGCCTGCCATTCGCAGAGGGCATACGCCGTGCCGACCGCGACAACGCCATCGACGTGTACATCGGCGAGGAGTGCGACGACGTGCTGCGCGACGGCGTATGGCAGGGACTGTTTGCGGAACGGCCTGAGCCGCTCACGCGCGAGGAGAAGCGGGAGTGGATATCGCGCAATACGGGCGTGGCCTTGGGCAGCGACGCCTTCTTCCCCTTTGGCGACAACATAGAGCGCGCTCACAAGAGCGGCGTGCAATACATAGCGCAGGCGGGAGGCTCCGTGCGCGATGACAATGTGATAGCCACTTGCGACAAGTATGGCATGGCCATGGCCTTTACGGGCGTGCGCCTGTTCCACCATTGACACGGGGCGTGGCGGCGGCTGTCCGCTTCCGCGCCTCGGCGGCGACCAAATTAACACCAACCACCATGGACATAGATGAGATAATAGCCGGCGGCGGACTCGTGTTCCCAAAGGCATCGCAGAATGGCGGCGGCGACGGCAAGGTGAAGACCAAGGCCAAGAAGAAGGCCTACATCACCGGGGCGCACGGCAGCGGCGCGGCTAAGCAGAAAGCCAAGTACAGGCAGCGGCGCGCCAACCGTAACAAGCGAAAATAAAATGGTGTGCGCGGCAGGATGCGAAAGCCTTGCCGCGCACGCTTGTCCAAAATGCGAATGCGAAAAAACAAAAATCAAAGGACTGCGGGTCGCAGTTTCCGCATAAAATCATTATCTTTGCAACATAGACGTTTGAGTGGGCGGAGGTGTCCGTAAGGCCGGAAGGGCGCGCCGGATGTTCGGTGCTGTGCCGCGCGGCGTGATAAATGCTTGATACTAATCTTGTGACGTGGACTTCTTCCCGGAGATGAGGAATGGCAACTGTTGTCGGTGCCTGTCCGCTTGATAACCTAAAGCAACCGCCACATATTATATATGTGTGCATAGTATAAATAACTAAAACAAATTCTTAACAATTAATCTATTCGTGTATGAAGAAAATTTTATCTCTTTGTCTCGTCCTTTCGACAGTGTTCGCAGGCGAGGCCGATGCGCAATGGCGCAAGACATGGGACTTTACGCAAGGCTATAGCGAGGAGACAAAATCCAACCTCATCGCGGACACGGAGCATTGGACGGTCAACCGTACCGATGACGACGGCAACCCCACCGGGTGGCAGGACGCGGTGCTGATGTATGGAGAATTGGAAGCCAACGGCGAAGTGATAGCGGAACTGGAGGGTCTCGTGTTCAGCAGCACCGGACTGAACTCCAGCGGCAGCAACTTCTTGCTTGACCCCGGGACGATACGCATGACACGTGCCTCCAACACGGTGGCGCTGCCCAAGGTGACCGGAGGGCAGACGATAACACTTGTGGCCAGGTCGGCAAACTCAAGCGCGACGGACCGCGGTTTCGAGGCCGCGAGCGATGAGCTTGTGTACATCTCCGGGCCGGCCGACGGTATATGTATCGGCAGAAACAACACCGACCCGGAGGGCATACGCAACTCCAACGGTTACTATACCTTGGTGTGGCAGGTGAGTAACGACATACGCGACTCCGTTGAAGTGTCCATCAGGCTTATTGGCGGCGGCTGTGACATACAGCTCATCCAGATTGACGATGGCGACAGGAGCGGAGAAGCGAAGATAGGCTACATCTACGACTCTTCGTACTCCGGGTATGAGGCCGACAACAATCTTGAGCTGATACTCAACGAATCCCTTGGGGAGCGGCTTGACATGCAGGTGGTGCCGGTTGACCTTGCCGGCGATGTGAGCCTCGTGACGGTAGACTCGCTGAAAGGGTTTGACGTGGTGGTGGTGTCGCCTTACATCACTGCCGACAACAGCTATGCCGACACGCTGAAAGAGGCCATCGCTTTCACCCCGATGCTCAATCTCAACCCCGACATGTATGCCGCCTGGGGCTATGGCACTGCCGTGCAGACGGGCACGAACGTACTCGACGTGGCGGACGCCACGAGCGACCTGTTTGAGCCTTACGACCCATCGACGTCCGATTACGTGGAAAACGGGCAGATGGAGTTCCTCTTCGACGGCTACGAAGTTACCGGCGTGAGCATTCCCGAAGGCACGTACTTCGCTTCCGACAATGTGCTTGCCACGGCCAACGGCATCACGGCCATACACATGCACAACATGAGCCGCAACGCTTATATGCTGCTGCCATACACGGCCGCCGGCGGATGGAACATCAGTGCGATGGACTTGATACCCAACGCGGTGATAATGCTTAACAACACGAAGCGCAGCGACTCCAATACCGCGACCCCGACAATAAACCAGGAATATCACAACAGGTACACCACCGTGACGATTTCCTGCGTCACCACGAACGCACAGATTTACTATACCATCGACGGCAGCACGCCAACCGAGGAAAGCACTCCATACGACGGGCCGTTCGACATCAGCGAGGAGGGCGTCACGGTGCAGGCAGTGGCCATTGCCGATGGCTTCTTCCTTAGCGGTGTGTCGTCTCAGACCATCGACATTTATGACTTGGCCGGCACGCCCGCCATTTCGTACACGGAAGAGAGCGGGGTGAGCACGGTGACAATCACGCCGGCAGACGAGGACGACGTGATTTACTATAACCTGACCAACAGCAGCGATACATTGCGCTCGTCGGTCTACACGGAGCCGTTCCAGGTGACGAAGCACTGCACCGTGACCGCTTTCGCGAAAGAGAGGATAGACGTGGGCACGCTGCAATCTGAGACAGTGTCGATGGACATCACCGTGCTTGACGAAAGCGTCCGTCTCGATGTGATAGCCCACATGGACGCCAACAGAGGCGACTGGCAGAACGGCGGCTCTGCGTATGTGACTGCTTACTCGTTCTACACGGATGAGGTGGAGAGCATCGAGGAAGTGACTGACTCCCTTGGCAACGTGACGACGGTGATAAACTTCGTTCCGGCTAACCAGGTGTCATACTATAACCCCGGCAACGGCTGGCAGTTCAAGACCTACGGCCAGTCGGGCCTGTGGCAAAACAACTCCGCCTCGCACAACGTGGGCGACTTCAATGCCTATAACCCCGAGACCGCGCTTGATGACGACGACGAGATAACTGACTATTGTGTCCAGCTGTCGGCGGTGAGCACCACCAACAGCGACGGCGTGACAGACCCGGCATCGGCATGCATAGAGACCACCGTTGCCTACCAAGGGCCGTTCGATGTGGTTGGATACGTGTCCGGAAACAACTCCACATTGAGCGTGCTGGTGACGACTGACACCACCGATGTGGACAGCTGGCAGGAGATAGGCACGCTCTACAGCGGCACAATCTCAGGTACGGCCGACAACGGGCGTGACGGTAGCACGCGCATCTGGAAGAAGACCATAGTGCCTTACGATGGCACAGACATGGTCTACGTGAGGGTGGCGTCCACCGGCAGGGTGGCCAACATCTTCGATATCTACCTGAAGAACGAAGGTGAGGCCTCGCAGGCCTACGTCACGGGCATCAAGGACGTGGCACAGGGCGGCGAAACTGTCGGCGAAGTGATACGCACCATCATCTACAGTCTCAATGGCACGCAGCTTTCCACGCCGGCGCAAGGCATCAACATCATAAAGGAAATCTATGACAACGGCCAGGTAAAGACACGGAAAGTGTTTGTGAAATAATCAATCCTCTTCGACCACAAGGGGCGGGCAGTCATTGCCCGCCTTTTGTGTTTCAATCCCGGCTTGCCATCATTATAAGTTATTATTGGTTAATCGCCTCAAATTACATTGCCATACATGCATGGATTTACAAAAAATATTAGTATATTTGCAATAAACTAAAAATCCATGCAGCACATACATGACTTCGACGGACTTACAGAACGGCTGCGCATGCAGTCTGTGCGCAAGCGGGTGGTCGTGGTATGCCCTGGCGATGAGCACACGGCAAGTGTGATAAAGCGCGCCCTCGAGGAGCGGACGGCTGATTTCGTGCTCGCGGATGATGGCCGTTGCCATCACGACATCGCAGGCTTGCGCGAACGTTATTCCGGTCGCGTGGACGTGATGTGCGCCGCCGATGGCGACAAAGCCGCGCGCATGGCGGTGGAGATGATACGTGACGGGCGCGCCGACGTGTTGATGAAAGGCTCGATAAACACCGACAACCTGCTGAGAGCCATCCTTGACAAGGATAACGGGCTGTTGCGTCCGGGGCGCGTGATGAGCCACCTGACGGCTATAGAGGCTCCCGGTTACGGCAAACTGCTTTTCGCCACCGACGTGGCGGTGATACCGCGTCCCACGCTTGAGCAGTTTGATGCGATAGCACGCTATGCCATCGGTGTATGCCGCAGCCTCGGCAATGCCGCGCCGCGTGTGGCATTGATACACTGCACCGAAAAGGTTAGCGACAAGTTTCCGCACACACTGAGCTATGAGGAGTTGAAGAAACGGGCGCGCAACGGCAATTACGGCGATGCCATCATAGACGGGCCGATGGACGTGAAGACGGCTTGCGACGCGGAGAGCGGCCGCATAAAGGGCATCCGCTCGCTTGTGGCGGGCTGTGCCGACGTGCTTGTGTTCCCGTGCATAGAGGCAGGCAACACGTTCTACAAAACCATCTCGCTCTTCGGTCGCGCCCGCATGGCAGGGATGCTTTGCGGCACCACGTCGCCTGTGGTGCTCGCTTCGCGCGCCGACACGGCAGACTCCAAGTACATCAGCCTTGCGCTGGCCTGCCTCGCGGGCGGCACCGGCATCAACTGAATTTGCCATGATGAGGATATTGGTAATAAACCCCGGCTCGACATCAACGAAGATTGCCGTGTTTGAAGACGAAAAACAGGTATGGACATCCGGTGCCCATCACCCCGGGAGCGAGTTGGCGCGCTTTGAACACGTTATCGACCAGTATGCCTATCGTCGCGACTTCATTATCGACAGGTTGCGCGAGGGGGGCATTGAGATGAAGTTTGATGCCGTCATAGGCCGTGGGGGGCTGCTGAAACCGTTGCGTGGAGGCGTGTACGCCGTCAACGAGTGCATGAAGCGCGACCTCATGGAAACCCGCAGGGAGCACGCCTGCAACCTCGGGGCGTTGATGGCGGCCGAACTGGCAGGGCTCTGCGGATGTCCTGCCATGACTGCCGACCCCGTGGTGGTCGACGAGCTTCAGCCCGTGGCGCGCATCGGCGGACTGCCCGGCATGGAAAGACAGTCCGTATTCCACGCCTTAAACCAAAAGGCGGTGGCACGACGCTACGCTGCCTCACAGGGCAAGAGATACGAAGACATGGATTTAATCGTGGCACATTTGGGTGGCGGCATATCCGTGGGTGCCCACAGAAAGGGAAGCGTAATCGACGTAAACAACGCTCTGGGGGGCGAGGGGCCGTTCACGCCTGACCGCGCCGGCACGCTGCCCGCCATGCAATTGGCCGAACTGTGCTTCAGCGGACGCTACTCGCTGAAGCAGGTGCGGCGCATGATTTGCGGCGGCGGCGGCTTGGTGGCATGGCTCGGCAGCAACGACATGATTTCCATTTCGGCGCGGGCAGAGGCCGGCGAGGAGCCTTACCGCACCGTGACGGATGCCATGATGTATGCCGTGGCCAAGCAGATAGGCTCCATGTACGTGGTACTCGATGGCCATGTCGATGCAATCATAATAACGGGAGGCATTGCGTACAGCGCATACTGCATGGAACAGCTGCGCCCTCGGATAGCTTTCTTGGCCGCAGTGGTGGTGATGCCGGGCGAGAACGAGATGCTCTCGCTGGCCTACAACGCCTTGGGCGCGCTGCGCGGCGAACTGCCGGTAGCCGAATATACGGGCGAGGACTGTCGCGAGGGGCTCGTGACACCATGCCGGCAAGACTGATGCTGCGGCGTGAGCGCCGCAGATACATGTGTTTTCATACCTTCAACCGACCCTGTCCGCGCTCTTTCTATTGGGAGCGGACGGGGTTTTTCCGTATGTCACAAACCGAGAGCTGGTCCGGACGTGCGCGTGCAAGGAAATATGACCGCGCACGGGCGGTGACAAACAAATCGAGTCGCAAACGCAGAATTACTTGCCAAATTGTTATGCGGATAAATATATTTACGCTATCTTTGTAAAGAATATGGCATCCGGCTGACTGTGCAAGCAATTCCACTCGTTGGCCGAACGCCCCCGGAGGCAACAGGACACCAAGAGATGAGGCACTTTTTGGCAACATTGATGCTCACAGTGGCAACATGCGCGACCCTGTACGCCGAGAGCGACATGCGGGTGACGAACTTCGGCGAGAGCAACGGTTTCGCCGAAAGCCACATCACGTGCATCATACAAGACAGCATCGGACTGATATGGCTGTCTACATGGGATGGCCTCTACAGCTACGATGGCTACCAATTCCGCAATTATAAGGCTCGCCCCGGCGACGGAAACCCACTCGACATCAACCGCATCGACTACATCCGCGAACTGCCCGGGGGCGACATATTGTGCCGTGTGACCGGCAACTACTTCGTGTTCGACCGGCGGCAATGCAAATTCCACACATACAGCGGCAAGCGGGAGGCTCACGACATGCGCTATATGCCCGACAGTGACACGCGCCGCATGGTTGACGGCATGGAACGCTATTCCGACATACAGGCGCGAATCATGTTCAAAGACAAGCAAGGCGGCATCTGGGTTCACTCCACATTGGGATTGGACCGGATAGCGTTTGTGGGCAAGCCGATAAGAAACCTCATGATGGGAACGGGTCACGAGGAAGAGGTGCGCGGTCTTATGGAAGACCGCTTGGGGCGGCTGTGGGTGGCCAACAAGGAAGGCTACGTGAGGCTGACGGCGCGCGATGGCCGGTCGGCGGCCTACATCACACCCGCGGGCACGCTCAGTCCGGAACCCCGAAAGTTCAGTCCCAACGTCTATTGTATGCACGAAGACCGCCACGGTACGGTGTGGCTTGGCACCAAATTCAACGGTCTCTACATGCTCACGCCTGACGGGACAGGCTACAACGTGCGCCATTTCGTGGCCGGCAACCCCATAGACGGCCATCTGAACCACAACGACATCTACTCCATAACGGAAGACACTGTGGGGCGAATCTGGATAGGTACCTATGGCGGGGGCATCAACGTGGCCACGGTTGACAAGGCGGGCAACGTGACATTCGCCAACAGCGGCAACGGGATGCCGTCCGTGCATGAGGGCAAGGTGGAAATCCACCGCATGGCAATCATTGCCGACAGCGCGTTGCTCGTGGGCACCAACACGGGGCTTTACACGGCGCGCTTGGAGCGGAACACCGCGGCCATGTCGTTCAACGCCAACCGCCGCGCTCCCCACAACGCCTCGTCGCTGAGCAACAACCGCGTGACCGACATCGTGGCTACGAGCCGCGGCGACATATTCGTGGCCACATACGGCGGCGGCCTTTGTCGGCTGCTCAGCAAGGAGCTGCTCAGCGACATGCTGCGCTTCAAGCCAATAACCACCGACAACGGCCTTGGCAGCGACGTGGTGCTGTCGGCCACCGAAGACGACCACGGCAAGTTGTGGCTCGTTTCGGGGGCATCGCTTAGCTGCCTCGACCCTGCTACCGATGTGATTACCAACTTCAAGCGAAGTCTTTTCAGCGGCGGATTCGTGTTCTCCGAGGCCCAGCCCCTGTCGACGGCCGACGGCCGCCTTGTCATAGGCACCACGATGGGAACGCTCGAGTTCGTGCCGTCCGAGCTGAAGAAGAGCAACTACGTGCCCCCGATAGTCACCAACTGCGGCGACAGCGTAGATTTAAAGCCCCACGAGAAGAGCCTGAACATTGAGATTGCGGCCATAGACTACAACAAAAACGAGCAGATCGAGTATGCCTACAAGCTCGACAACGTGGACTCCGACTGGAATTACACCACCGACAACCACATACGCTACGCCAACATACCCGCAGGCGGGCACACGCTAAGGGTGAGATCGACCAATGGCGATGGCATCTGGACTGACAACGAGCGCACCATCACCATAAGGCGCACGCCGCACTTCCACGAGACCCCCATGGCATGGATGCTATACGGCGGCCTGGTGCTGATAGCGACTTACGCCACGGTGAAGATTGTCGTGTACATAAGGAAACTGCGAAAGGAAATAAGCAACATTAAGCTGACTACCAACGAGAAGATAGAATACGTGTGGCTGAAAAGTGGTGACAGGAAAGGCAACGACGGGAAAGCGGCTGCCGATGGCAGCGAGAGTAGAGGCGACAAGGCATGGGCGGAAAAGGTGTCAGACTACATGGCCAGAAACGTGGCCAACGCCGAGCTGTCGGTGGACAGTTTCGCCGCCGACATGGACATGAGCCGCTCCGCCCTTTACCTGGCCATGAAGCGCGTCTTTGGCGTCACCCCCAACACTTTCATTCAAGACGCGCGCATAGCCCTCGCCAAGGAACTGCTCAAGGACCGCAGCAACAACGTGTCCGACGTGGCCTACAAATGCGGATTCTCCGACCCGAAATACTTCAGCCGGTGCTTCAAGAAAGCCACGGGCAAGACCCCGACGGAATACAACTCGGGCGGCTGTGGCAAGAAAGAAGACTGCACCGTAGAGGCAGATGCCGCTGGATAGTGGCAATGGGGCGGCAAGCCAATGGCCGTCGCATTTCCGGTAAGGCCCGCGGCGGTGGGGATTCCGCTTTGTTGTTGGCGGTTGGGGCATACAAAAAGAAAGGGCGGGGGACAGAGTGCGTGGTGCTCGGTGGCCGCTTTTGCGGAGCGTGTTGCCGGAGCGCGCACTCTGTCCCTCGTCCTTTGTGTTGCCAACGGCGCGGCCTTCAGAGTTCGATTATCTCATACTCCATGGAGCCGAAGCCTATCTGCGCGGCATAGTCAACGATGTGAGTGCCGTGCTGGCGGTTGATGCGATTCACGAGGGGCTTGTTGTCATCGCCCGGAGAGGCCTCGTGATTGAACACTATGTCTAAACACGCCTTGTCGAGAGCCACGGGGTCGGTTGAGGCGAGGATGCCCACGTCTTTCATTTTCGGCTCGGCGGGATGCGAGTCGCAGTCGCAGTCAACGCTCATGTTGTTCATCACGTTGATGTAGAGCACCTTTCCATTGAAGTAGTCATGCACGCCCTGTGCGGCGGCTGCCATCGCTTCGAGGAAGTGGTCTTGTGCCGGCAGGTTTTGCCACAGCTCATCCACGCTTTGCGTCTTGCCCGCCGTGTGTATGTATGCCTTGCCTTTGCTCGACGCCACGCCTATGCTGGCGTTTTTGAGCACGCCGCCGAAGCCGCCCATGGCGTGCCCCTTGAAGTGGGCCAGGTTTATCATGAAGTCGTAGTCGGCCAGATGACTGCCCACTATGTCGTACTTTATGTGCTTCGTATCTTTCACGGGTATCTCCATGTTGCCATCCTCGTCCATGATGTCCACGCGGGCAATGCTGTCAAAGCCGTGGTCGTGGATGGCTTTCCAATGCCCGGCCGACGTGCTGCGCGGCCCGCCATAGGCAGTGTTGCACTCCACTATCGTGCCGTCCACCTCTTCCACGAGGTCGCGTATCAGCGTGGGCTTTAGGTAGTTGTGCCCTCCGGGTTCGCCCGTGCTTATCTTGACGGCCACGCGCCCCGTGGCCTCCACACCCAGTGCCTTGTATATCTTGACCAAGGCTTCTGGAGTAATCTCTTTGGTGAAATACACTTTCGACTGCCCCATCACAGAGGCGGCGGCCATCATTCCGACAGCCATCATCAGCAGTTGTCTCATAATCGTCTTGTTTTGTCACCGCAAAGATATGGAAACGGCGGCACACATGCCGTACCAATATTACGGATTTTTCTTCCATTCGCAATGCCGCCGTGTGATTTTCCGTATGCGGGCGCCCTGCGTCAGGCGATTGCGCGATTGCCGCAATCACGTTGTCCGTGCGCCGTTGTTCACGGCAGGGCGTTATGCTTGAAGTCGGGCGGGCGTGCGCAAAGTTCCCGGCAAACTCCCAACGCCATCCTCTTTGCCTGTCTGCCTTGTTGCGGAGGCGGCGGTTTTTGTAAAAATTTTTCACTGTGCACGCCCCGTTGCCCCCGCATTTCGGGGCGCGTCGCAAACGTTTGGTTTTCAGGCCGTTTGCTGTTTGTGCCGTTTTAGGTTGCGAAACGGCCTGTTTCGGAGGGTGAAACAGCCCGTTTCAGAAGCCGAAATGTACTGTTTCGCGAGGCCGATTGGCAGTCGTTGCCCGCAGTCCCTCTCTTTTGTAAACATTGTTTACTGCCGTGCGCCATGCGACTGCCGTGACTTGGTCTTCACATCCTGTGCGGCGAGTGAGGCTTTTCCCCGTGCGCGATGCAATAACGGGGCCTGTTGAGCGTTATCCCTAATATAGGGATGGAAGCCGATAACTTAAAAACCTCATGACGCATGAAACTACTGTTGCTGTTTAAATCTTTTGCCATCTCGGCCGCTTTGGCGCTTTCCGCCCATTGCCCGGCCGCGAGGGTGCCCGAGGTAGGGTGGGACTCACGCAGTCTCATCATCGATGGCAGGCGCGTGATGCCCGTGATGGGCGAGATGCATTATTCCAGGTTGCCTGCCGACGAGTGGCAAGGGGAGGTGAGAAAGATGAAAGAAGGCGGTGTCACCATCATCGCCAACTACGTGTTTTGGAATCACGTGGAGGAGCAAGAGGGCATATTCGACTGGAGTGGGCAGCGCGACTTGCGTCGCTTTCTCGAGATATGCAAGGCCGAGCAGATGCCAGTGGTATTGCGCATAGGCCCGTTTTGCCACGGCGAGGCGCGCTGCGGGGGCATTCCCGACTGGGTGTTTGCCAAGGGCTGCAAGACGCGCGACACCAACGATGAGTTCATGGGATATGTCGATGCGCTCTATCGCCAGGTCTATTCGCAGGTGGTCGGGATGCAGTGGAAAGACGGCGGGTCGGTGATTGCTGTGCAGTTTGACAACGAGCAGCGCAACGGCAACTATCTCATGGCCCTCAAGCGGCTGGCCTTGTCCATAGGCTTCGACCTCCCGTTCTACACCCGCACCGGCTGGCCCGAGCTTACGAGGCCGGTGCCTTTCGGCGAGATGCTGCCCCTGTATGGCGATTATGCCGACGGCTTCTGGGACCGCTCCGTCGCAGAGACGGCGGGCAACTATTACAAAGCCTTCAACTTCAAGGCATTCCGTAGCTCCACGGCGATAGCCACTGAGCAGCTCGGCGAACAGGGAGAAACGACAGACAAGGGAGACAATGATTACCCTTACTTCACCTGTGAGCTTGGGGGCGGCATGATGACTTCATACCATCGCCGTGTGTTCATGTACCCCGAGGACGCCTATTCGCTTGCCGTTGTCAAGCTGGGCAGCGGCAGCAATCTGCTCGGATACTACATGTATCACGGCGGGACCAATCCCGACGGCAAGTTGACCCACCTCAACGAAACTCAGCGCACGCCCGCGACAAACTACAACGACCTGCCCGTGAAGACCTACGACTTTCAGGCACCGCTCGGCGAATTCGGCCAGGCCAACCCGCACTACTATCTATTGCGCAAGCTGCACCTCTTCATGCGCGACTACGCCGAGACGCTCGCTCCGATGGACGCCTCGTTCCCGTGTTCCCAAGACATACCGAAAGGCGACGACAGCCACCTGCGCTGGGCCTACCGTTCGGCGGGCGACAGCGGCTTCGTCTTCGTGAACAACTACGAGCGGTTGCAAGGCCTGACCGACAAGGAGGGCGTGCAGTTTGACGTGTGTGGCGTGCGTTTTCCGCGCAAGCCGATGACAATACCCGCCGGCACGGCCTGCATCTTCCCCGTGAACATTGACGGCATCAAGTATGCCACGGCGCAAATAATAGCCAAGCGCGACGGGAAGATATACATGGAGCAGATAGAAGGCGTGCCGACCGAGATTTGCGTTGACGGCAAGACGTTGCGCAACGTCAAGCCGGGCGGAACGGAGAAGCCCGTCTATCGCAACATCTACCTTGTGGATTCGGAAACCGCCGGAAAGCTGTTCCTGCCTCGGCAGGACAATGACGACCGGTCCGTGGAAGTGAGCGTCGCCAAGGTCAGGGAGGCGGGAGCGCCGCGCCGGATAACCATAGGCGTTCAGAAGGTGGCCGAGAGCCCCATCGATGCCGACTTCGACTCAGCCGCCGTTTACACCATCGACCTGCCGGCGGACGACCTGCGTGCCGGCCGCCTGCTCAAAATCGACTATCGCGGCGACGTGGCTCGCCTTTACGCCGATGGCAAGCTCGTCGCTGACAACTTCTACAACGGGCGGCCTTTCCTGTACGCCTTGTGGCGGTTGCCTGCCGACTGCCGCCAACTGGAGCTGCGCATACTGCCGTTGCAGGACGATATGCCCGTCTATTTCCCGCGCGAGGCCAAGACCGGCGAAGCCGGGGAAGAGGTGCTTGGCGTGACAACGGAACGTTTGTAGGCGCGTGAGGTCGGAACGTTCGCCACAGCAACAAACCATAGCAAGGCATAAAATCGCATGAAATGACAAAACGGATATTATCACTCATCACACTGTTCGCCGCCGTCTTTGCCGTGGCGCAGGACAGGATAGACCTCGCGGGCGAGTGGAGGTTTGCGCAGGGCGACAGACCAGACTACACCGACAGCGTGGCATTGCCCGGCTCGATGCTCACCAACGGCAAGGGCGACGTGGTCACTGTAGACACCAAGTGGGTGGGCAGTCTCTACGACTCGTCGTTTTTCTTCAATCCCTACATGGAGAAATACCGTGTGGCGGGGCAGATGAAATTCCCTTTCTTCCTCACCCCTGCGAAGCACTACGTGGGCAACGCCTGGTACAGCCGTACTGTCAGCGTGCCAAAGGCGTGGAAGAAACGCTGCGTCGTGCTCCATCTGGAGCGGCCTCACATAGAGACCACCGTGTATGTCAACGGTTGCGAGGTGGGCCGCGATTCCTCGTTGAGCGTGCCGCATGAGTTCGATGTCACTGAATTTATCCGCCCGGGCAACGACAACGAGATTGCCATCAGGGTGTACAATGGCATCGAAAACGTGTGCGTGGGACAAGACTCGCACAGTGTCACCGACCAGACGCAAGGCGACTGGAACGGCATCGTGGGGCGCATCGAACTCGTGTCGCGCCCCAAGGCCCACATTGCCGGCGTGCAGGTCTATCCCGACATCGACGCGAAGGCCATCAGCGTTGCCTTGAGGATAGAGGGCGCGAAAGGCAAGTGTAACTTGGGCTTCAACGTCGGCGGGCGCGATTTTGACTGCAAGGGGCTCGCCGTGGGCACCGATGGAGCGGTGGCCGTGACGCTGCCCATGGGCGACAGCGTGAAACTGTGGGACGAGTTTGAACCAAACCTGTACACGCTTACCTCTACGCTCGGGCGTGACACGGTGCGCACTGTGTTCGGAATGCGCAAGATAGAGATACGAGGCCGGCAGTTTTACATCAACGGACGCCCCGTGTGGATGCGCGGGACGGTGGAGAACTGCTGCTTCCCACTCACGGGCTATCCGCCCACCGACGAGGAGTCGTGGCTCCGGGTGTTCCGCAAATGCAAGGAATACGGTCTCAACATGATGCGCTTCCACTCCTACTGTCCGCCCGAGGCGGCTTTTGCCGCGGCCGACAAGGTGGGCTTTTACTTGCAGCCCGAGGGGCCGTCGTGGCCCAACCACGGCGTGCGTCTGGGTCGCGGCATGAGCATAGACCGCTATCTGCTGGAGGAGACCGAGCGCATGGTGGAAGCCTATGGCAACCATCCCTCGTTCTGTATGCTGGCCGCCGGCAACGAGCCTGCGGGCGACTGGGTGACATGGGCCGGCAAGTTTGTGGATTACTGGAAGCAGAGCGGCGACCGCCGCCGCGTGTATTGCGGAGCATCGGTGGGCGGCGGCTGGGCTTGGGATGCCAAGAGCGAGTTCCATGTGAAGGGTGGCGCGCGCGGCCTTGACTGGAACAGCCGCGCCCCTCAGTCGTCTGATGATTTCCACAAGAACATTGTTAGCGTGACGCAAAAGGGCAAGACCATAGAGACATACGATGTGAAAGAGCCTTACTTGGCGCATGAGCTGGGGCAGTGGTGCGCATTTCCCTGCCTGAAAGACACCGTGCTGTTTGCCGGCGCGTACAAGGCGCGCAACTTTGAGATATTCGACGACCTGCTGCGCGACAACGGCATGGCCTCGCAGGCCGACAAGTTCCTCATGGCCAGCGGCAAGTTGCAGCTTCTTGCCTATAAGTATGACGTGGAGCGCAACCTCCGCACCAAGGACTATGCGGGCTTCCAAATGCTCTCACTCAACGACTACAGCGGGCAGGGCACGGCTCTCGTGGGGGTGCTCAACGTGTTCTGGCGCGAAAAGGGCTACTGCACCGCCGCCGACTGGACGCGGTTTTGCTCGCCCATAGTGCCACTGGCGGAGTTTCCGCGTTTTGTGTTCACCAACCGTGACACGCTCCGCGTGCCCATACAGATGTACAACGCATACCGTGAACGGCTGCGCGACGCCCGCTCCGTTTACAGCGTCCGTGATGCCGCGGGCAAGGACTGGGCCGCCGGATTGCTCGCGCAAGGCAACGTGGCCGTGGGCAAAAACATACGCATAGGCACTGTCACGATGCCCCTCGCCGCAATCGCCGAACCCACGAAACTGACGCTCACCGTGACAACCACGCCTGCCAACGACATCGGACAGCGCGTGGAGAACAGCTGGGATTTCTGGGTATATCCCGCCGATGTGCGGATGCCGGAGGCCGATGGCATCTATGTCACCGACACGCTCGACGCCAAGGCCGTCGAGACGCTGCGCGGCGGCGGGCGCGTGCTCATAGAGGCGGCGGGCAGGGTGCGCCTCGGCAGCGACGTGAAGCAGACTTACCTGCCCGTGTTTTGGAACACCAGTTGGTTCAAGATGCGTCCGCCGCACACCACGGGCGCGTACATCGACACCACGCATCCGCTGTTCAGCCGCTTCCCCTCTGATGACTGGAGCAACCTCAACTGGTGGGAGTTGCTCAACAGCGCGCAGGTGATGAACCTCTGCGACTTCCCTCAGGCATACCAGCCTCCCGTGCAACCCATCGACACGTGGCACGTGAGTCGCAAGCTCGCTATGCTTGTTGAGGCCAATGTGCTGGGCGGACGGTTACTCATGACCACCATGGACATCAGCTCCGACCTCGAAAGCCGTGTGGTGGCACGCCAAATGCGCAAGGCCATAATAGACTACATGGAAAGCGATGACTTCCGCCCGGCCGTCACGCTTGAGCCGCAGACGATAACAGACTTGTTTGAAAAGGAAGCCCCGGCGGTGGACATGTTCACCAATGACACGCCCGACGAGCTGAAGCCCAAGATAGAGTGAGGCGCGTGCCATGCCCGCAGTGCGCGTCGGAAAGGGCGCGTGGTGTGGCGTGTGCCGGCTGTTCGGTAGCCCGCACAAAGTAGGCATGTGTCATATTTTTTAGGTTACATGCTATGAAATGTCACCAAATAGAGCAAATTTCGTTCAAAACATTTTGTTATCTCGCTAAAGTTTGCTTAATTTGCAAGTCGTTAACAAAAGTGAGTGTCGCCTCAAGACTGCACGGTGTCGCGGGGCGCATACTTTGATTTGTTTCCGTTTACCGCGCACACATTAAAATTTATAGGGAATAAAAGTTATGGCAGAAAAAATGGAAGTAAAGGAACTCGACCAGGTTGTGGTCAGGTTTTCGGGCGATTCCGGCGATGGCATGCAACTGGCGGGCAACATCTTCTCAACGGTGTCGGCCACGGTGGGCAACAGCATATCCACTTTCCCCGACTATCCTGCCGACATACGGGCACCGCAAGGTTCGCTCACGGGCGTGTCGGGATTCCAAGTGCATATAGGAGCGGGGCGCGTCTACACGCCAGGTGACAAGTGCGATGTGCTTGTGGCCATGAACGCGGCTGCCCTGAAGACGCAATACAGCTACGCCAAGCC
The DNA here is from genome assembly GCA_964554115.1 of uncultured Prevotella sp. Classification (GTDB taxonomy): domain Bacteria; phylum Bacteroidota; class Bacteroidia; order Bacteroidales; family Bacteroidaceae; genus Prevotella. The sequence goes on along the minus strand of CAZKMT010000003.1, from coordinate 32,736 downwards.
GTCGGCAACCATCATCATAGACACCGACAGCTTCGGCCCCAAGGACCTTGAAAAGGCGCAGTTTGCCACAGCCGATTATCTCGGCGAGATGGGAATAGACCCCGACAGGGTGGTGGACTGCCCCATGACGCAGATGGTCAAGGCCTGCCTTGCCGGCTCGGGCATGGACAACAAGAGCGTGCTCAAATGCCGCAACATGTTCGCTCTCGGCATAGTGTGCTGGCTGTTCAACCGCGACATACGCTTCGTGGAGGCATTCTTGCGCGAGAAATTCGACAAGAAGCCTGCCATAGCCGAAAGCAACATAAAGGTGGTGAACGCGGGCTACGACTACGGAAGGAACACCCATCTGAGCGTGCCGGCCACTTATCGCATAGAGACGGCTCACAAGGTGCCGGGACGCTACATGGACATAACGGGCAACAAGGCCACTGCCTACGGCCTCATTGCCGCCGCAGAGAAAGCGGGACTGAGGCTCTATCTCGGCTCTTACCCCATAACTCCGGCCACTGACATACTGCACGAACTGGCCAAGCACAAGTCGTGCGGGGTGATGACGGTGCAGTGCGAAGACGAAATATCGGGCTGCGCCAGTGCCATCGGCGCCTCGTTTGCGGGCGCGCTGGCCGCCACTTCCACTTCGGGCCCGGGCATATGCTTGAAGTCTGAGGCCATGAACCTGGCCATCATCGACGAGCTGCCGCTCGTGGTCATTGACGTGCAGAGGGGTGGGCCCTCGACGGGACTGCCCACCAAGAGCGAACAGACGGATTTGTTGCAGGTGCTCTTCGGGCGCAATGGCGAAAGCCCCATGCCCGTGATAGCCGCCACCAGTCCCACCGACTGCTTCGATGCCGCCTACGAGGCGGCCAAGATTGCGCTGGAACACCTCACGCCGGTGGTGCTGCTCACCGACGCTTTCGTGGCCAATGGCTCGGGCGCATGGCGCCTGCCCGACATCAACAGCCTGCCCGACATACATCCGCACTACGCTCCCGCCGACCAGAAACACGACTACACGCCATACAGGCGCGACCCGGAGACAGGCGTGCGCTATTGGGCCATACCCGGACAGGAGGGCTACGAACACATACTCGGAGGCCTTGAAAAGGACGGCGACACAGGAGCCATATCCACAGACCCGGAAAACCACGACAAGATGTGCCGCTTGAGAGCCATGAAAGTGTTCAAGATTCCGGTGCCGGACGTAAAGGTGCTGGGTGACGCCGACGACGCGGAGCTGCTCATCGTGGGCTTCGGCAGCACTTTCGGCCATCTCTATTCGGCGATGGAGGAGTTGCGAGCCATGGGCAGGAAAGTGGCTTTGGCTCAGTTCAAATACATAAACCCGCTGCCAAAAAACACTTATGCGGTGCTCCGCCGCTACAAGAAAGTGGTGGTGGCTGAGCAAAATTTGGGGCAGTTTGCCGCCTACCTGCGCATGAATGTTGACGGAATCTCGCCTTATCAGTTCAACCAAGTGAAAGGCCAACCGTTTGTGGTGGCCGAGCTTGTGAAAGCTTTCAGCAAGATAATAAAAGGTTGAGGGGATGCCGGGTAGCCGTTGGCACGCCATCGCGGCATCTCTTTTGCTTAGATTTTAACATTTGACTCATTATGGAATATACAGTGCAAGACTATAAGAAAGGGCAACCGAGGTGGTGCCCGGGGTGCGGCGACCACTTCTTCCTCGCTTCGCTGCACAAGGCGATGGCCGAAATAGGCGTGCCGCCACACGAGACGGCTGTCATTTCGGGCATAGGATGCTCCAGCCGGTTGCCGTATTATGTAAATACGTATGCCATGCAGACAGTGCATGGTAGGGCGGCTGCGATAGCAACCGGCGTCAAGGTGGTAAACCAGAAGCTGGCGGTATGGCAGGTGAGCGGCGACGGCGACGGCCTCGCCATCGGCGGCAACCACTTCATACATGCCATGCGGCGCAACGTTGACATAAACGTCATATTGCTCAACAACCGCATTTACGGGCTTACCAAGGGCCAGTATTCGCCCACAAGCCCCCGGGGCTTCGTGAGCAAGTCAAGCCCTTACGGCACTGTGGAGGACCCTTTCCTGCCCGCGGAGCTGTGTTTCGGGGCTCGCGGACACTTCTTCGCCCGCTCCGTGGCTACCGATTCGCCCGAGACGGTGGACATACTGAAGGCCGCTTACAGGCACAAGGGGGCTTCGGTGTGCGAAATATTGCAGAACTGCGTGATATTCAACAACGGCACGTTCGAGAGTGTCTACACCAAGGATGGCCGCAAGAAACACGCCATTTACGTGCGCCACGGCGAGCCGTTGCTCTTCGGCGAGAACAATGAGTACGGGCTTATGCAAGAGGGCTTTGGCTTGAAAGTGGTGAAACTGGGCGAGGACGGCGTGACGGAGAAAGACATACTCGTGCATGACGCGCACTGCATGGACAACACTTTGCAGCTTAAACTGGCCATGATGGACATCGAGGACGGCTTCCCCGTGGCCCTCGGCGTAATCCGCGACGTGGAAGCGCCGACATACGACGACGCGGTCAACAGCCAAATAGAGGAGGTCGGGGCGAAGAAGAAATACCACAACTTTACGGAACTGCTCGAGACCAACGACATCTGGGAGGTGAAGTGAGCCTGCCGTGGCGGCCGGAGTAGCGGTGGCATCAGGCCGGCGCGCAATCGGTCGGGGCTGTGCTGGCGTGCGTTACGCACGCTTTGCGGCGCGCTTTTGCGGTGTGATGGTATGGTGTGGCGGCCTGCCGCCTGTGTATTTGACAACAAATGACATGCTGATGAAAAAGACAATATTTTCCTTTGCCATGGCTTTCGCGGCACTCCCGTGTGCTTTTGCCGCGAGCCATGACGTGGCATCGCCCGATGGCCGGCTTGTGGTCACCGTTGAAGACGAGGCCGGTCGTGCCTACTATTCCGTGAAATACGACGGGAAGCAGATGCTCGAAAGGTCGGCGTTGGGATTGAAAGCCGACATAGGCGACTTCAGCGCGGGGCTGACCGAAAAGGAAACATCGAGAGAGAAAGTGGAAAAACGCTACTCTATGCGCAATGCCAAGGCATCGGACGTGCACTACGTGGCCAACAGTCTCGCGGTTACTTACGAGAATTCCGGCGGACAGCTGATGACGGTCACGTTCAACGTGTCCGACAACGATGTGGCTTTCAGGTACTCATTGCCCATGCAGGGCGAGACGGCCTGCATGGTAGTGTCGGGCGAGGCCACCGCTTTCCGCCTGCCGGAGTGCGCCACGGCTTTCATAAGTCCGCAGTCTGACCCGATGATAGGGTGGATGCGCACCAAGCCGAGCTATGAAGAGGTGTTCTCCGCCGACGCTCCGTTGACAGACAAGTCGCAGTATGGCCGAGGCTACACGTTCCCCGCGCTTTTCCGTGTGGGCGATGATGGCTGGGTGCTCATAAGCGAGACGGGCACAAACGGCAGCTACGTGGGGTGCCATCTTAGCGACTACGACCCGCAGACGGGATATACCGTGGCCTTCCCGATGGAGGGCGAGGCCAACGGCGTGGGCATCACCGGTGCGGGCTTCGCGCTGCCGGGCGATACTCCGTGGCGCACCATCACCGTGGGAACTACGCTCAGACCCATTGTGGAGACTACCGTGGCCTACGATGTTGTGGACGAGCAGTATGCGCCGTCCGAGCCGTATCGGCCTGGACGCTACACGTGGAGCTGGCTGATATGGCAGGACAATTCGGTCAACTACAGAGATCAGGTGGCGTTCATTGACCTTGCCGCCGCGATGGGATATGAGTACACGCTCGTTGATGGGTGGTGGGACACGAAAATAGGACGTGAGAGACTGGAAGACCTTAGCGGCTATGCGCAGTCCAAGGGTGTCCACCTGTTGCTGTGGTACAACTCCAACGGCTTCCAGAACGATGCCCCGCAGGGCCCGAAGAATTGCATGAACACGGCGTCGGCGCGCAAGCGCGAGATGGCGTGGATGAAGAAAATAGGGATTAAGGGCATAAAGGTTGATTTCTTCGGGAGCGACAAGCAGCAGACCATGCAGCTCTATGAAGACATCATGGCCGATGCCAACGAATATGGACTGCAGGTGATTTTCCATGGATGCACGTTGCCGAGAGGATGGGAGAAGATGTATCCTAACTTTGTGTCGAGCGAGGCTGTGCTCGCCTCTGAGAACGTTTACTTCTCCGAGACACATGCCCTTAGGGAGCCTTTCGACCTTACCCTGCACCCGTTCTGCCGCAATGCGGTGGCTGCCATGGACTGGGGCGGCACGATAATGAACCGCTACATGTCGCGCGACAATGCTTCGCGCCACAGGCGCGCCACTTCGGATGTGTTTGAGATGGCCTCTGCCATAGTTAACCAGTCGAGCATACAGTGCATTGCCTTGCAGCCGAACAACCTGCGGGAGTTGCCGCAATTTGAGCTGGACTTCCTCCGTAGCGTGCCGGCGGCATGGGATGAAACGCGCTTTGTCGACGGCTATCCGGGGCGATTCGCGGTGATTGCGCGCCGGCATGGCGATTGTTGGTATGTGGCCGGGCTTAGCGCCGAGGCCGAGCCGATGGAGTTGGATTTGGAACTGCCCATGTTTGCGGGCATGGAAGTGGCCGTGTACAGCGACAAGAAGGCCAAGGGCGGACAGTTGCCCGAGGCGCAGCTTAAGCGGCGGAAAGTTGGCAAAGATGGCAAACTGAAAGTGACGCTTCAGCCAAATGGCGGCATTATAGTGACCGCCGCCATGGATTAGGTCGGGTTTTCGGGCTTGCAAGGCCGTGAGACGGGCGATTGCGGCCCGTCTTGCCTGCGGACTTCGATTTGCCTTGGGCGTGCGCAGGGCCATGCCGATGGCGAGCTGCCGTGCCGGGTGACCTGCATGGTGTTCGGATGGCGGCAAACCGTGTCGGAGCAGGTTGTCCTGCTTTTTCTTTCTTAACATAATTTAGCAGGGGGGGGGTAAACATAGCTCCCATATTTTTTGTATCTTTGTATGTAAAGGATGCCGTTTGGTCTACAAACGCCGTGCAACGGATATATGGGCAGGCCGTTGCGACTTGTCGGGGAAATGCATCTGTAAGGAAAACCAAAAGACTGAACCATGCATATTGGAAAAAGAATAAGGGAGGTGCTTGACGAAAAGGGAAAAGGTGTGACGTGGCTGGCTTCAAAAATACCATGCGAACGCTCTAACGTGTACAACATTTTCCGTCGTGACAACATCGACACAGAGTTGCTCAAGACCATCTCGGTGGTTCTTCGCCATGATTTTTTTGCGGAGCTTTCAGTCATGTTGCACCGCGAGTTGGCTGAGAAAGCGGTGCCGGCAGAGGTTGGCGAATCGTTACCGACCCCTTAGGGCGGGACGGCTTCATGCCCCGTTGTGCGTGTGATGACTGTGGCAGTCGTGCGGATTTTTTGTAATTGTCAGTGAATTAAACACTTAATGACTCTATTGCTTTATGCATATTGGGAAAAGGATAAAGGAAGTGCTTCGCGAACAGGGGCATAATGTGTGCTGGTTGGCATCTAACATACCATGCGAACGCTCGAATGTGTACAACATATTTAGAAGAGCGAGCATAGGCATTGACTTGCTTTACCGCATCAGTGTCGTTCTCGAGCACGATTTTTTCAAGGATTTGTCTGACGAAGTGGCTCTGGAAGAGCCTTTCCCGGACGCTCGGGAGAATGTTCCCGAGAGTTGATTGCAGCGTTTGCTGTTCGGCGTGGCCATGCCGCGCACTGTCGTGGCTTGGCTTCGTGATTGGAAAAGATGGCATCGTAGCGCCCTCCGGCGTCGGTGCCATCGCTTTTTATGTACCCTATTTTATGCTTGCGTTACCCCGATGTTATAGATTTCATTTGAGATTACATTAAAGATACGAATGAGGTATAAAATATTTCTGTTGACTTGTTCTTTTTTCACCCGCCTGCGGATGGGCTTGGCCGCCGTTTGTGTGGGGCGGCGTTGTTGCGCGACCCGGGCGGGGCCATGGCGTAACCGTGTGTAAGCGTTTCCCTGCGGCTGCGTTGCGGCCTTGCGTGACGCTTCTTCGCTTATGATGGCCGACCTGTTTGTGGCTCTGCCTGTGCGTGGAGCGAGTCGTTGCCGTGCCGTGGCGGCTTCGGCATCTCCCGCTTTTCACTTTGCAAAGTTACGCATTTATGCTTTTCATTCCTGTAATTGAATCCTCTGAAATATAACCATTTTTACAGGAATGTGGGCGCGGGATGTGAATGAAATGGCCACCCCCTGCCATTGAAATGTTGTCCAAGGCGGATTCGAACCACCACAAACAGAACCAAAATCTGTTGTGCTACCATTACACCATTGGACAATACCGAGTGCAAAGGTAATGCTTTTTTAACTTCCTGCCAAATGTTTTACGCACTTTTTGCAACCTGTGCGCTTGTTCCCGTGTGCCGAAACGCTTCCGTATTGATGCCGCAAAAGGGCTTGTTTGCCGCGGATGAATGCGTGTGGCGGTTGCTGTCGTGCGGCGCATGGCGGTAAAGAATGTTTACAAATAGTGGAGACGCATGGCAACAACTGTCGTTTCGCGTTGCAAAACGGCTCGTTTCAGACTGCGAAACGGCCTGTTTCGCCCGCCCGAACGGGTCGTTTCACAACCTAAAACGGCACGTGTCGCAATCCGCCTGAAAGCCAGACACTTGCGAAGCACTCCGAAATGTGGCGGAAAAGCTGCGCGCATTGCGAAATATCTTTACAAAATTGTGGGCTTCCGCTATGCGGCTGTCGTGCGGGCAGGCCGCAACGCCGGCTTGCCCGGAGGGCGTTGCGGACGCTCATGTTACTTTTTGTGTATGAGCGTCAGGCCGTCGCGCAGGGGGAGGATGACGCGCTCTACGCGGCTGTCGGCGGCCACGAAGTCGTTGAACACCTCGATGCCGTGTGTTTGACGGTCGCGGTCGTAGGCGCGGTCGGTGACGTGGCCGTCCCACAGCGTGTTGTCGGCGATGATGAAGCCGCCGCTGCGCACCACGCCCATAGCCATTTCGTAGGTTTGCAGGTATGTGCGCTTGTCGCCGTCGATGAAAGCCATGTCGAAAGTGATGCCCAGGCGCGGCGCTTCCGTGATGGCGTCGCCGATGATGAACTCTATCTTGTCGGCCACCGCCGACCCCTCTATCCACGGGCGCGTGAAGTCTTCTTGCTCGTCGTTTATCTCAAAGGTGTAGAGCTTGCCGCCGTCGTCAAGTCCCTCGGCCATGCAGATGGCGCTGTAGCCGCTGAACGTTCCCACCTCGAGGATGTTTCGCGGACGTATCATCCTGACTATCATGCGCAGCAGCCGTCCTTGCAGGTGGCCGCTGGCCATGCGCCCGTGTATTGTGTGGATGTTTGTGGCGCGGTAGAGGCGGTGCAGGTATTCGCCCTCGGGGTCGCTGTGCGACAGCACGTATTCCTCTATGTCGTGGTCCATGATGGTCGGTCGTGGTTGTCCTGGGCTTGCTGCGGCTGCCCGTTGCCGTCGGCCTGTGCGCTGTGCACGAGGTAATCGGTTGCCAGACGGTAGGAGTCGAGGCCGAAACCGCATATCACTCCCACGCATACGCACGAGATGAACGAGTGGTGGCGGAACTCTTCGCGCTTGTGCACGTTAGAGATGTGGACCTCCACCACGGGGCTTTTCAGCGAGCGGATGCAGTCTTGCAGGGCCACGCTCGTGTGCGTGTAGGCTCCCGCGTTGAGCACTATGCCGTCGCAGCTGAAGCCCGCCTCCTGCATCTTGTCTATCAGTTCTCCCTCGATGTTGCTTTGGTAATAGTCTATCTCCACTTCCGGAAACATGGAGCGGAGGCGCGGAAGGTAGCTTTCGAACGAGCTGTCGCCGTAGATGCCCGGTTCGCGGATGCCCAGCAGGTTGAGGTTCGGGCCGTTGATGATTTGTATTTTCATGTAATCTTCGGATTAAAATTGCTATCTTTGCACATGTCGGGTGGCCGCCGTGCGGAAGCGGTCTCCGCGCGCGGCTGCCGGCAGGCATCGCAAAGATACGGAAAAAATCCGACAATGGCATAAAAACGATTGGCTATGATGAAAGGAAACTGCGCGGATGCCGACATAGTGCGCGGCTACCTGCGCTACTTGAAGGTGGAGCGCAACTATTCGCAGAACACGCTGGACGCTTATCGGGGCGACGTGCGCAAGCTGACGGCCTACCTTGAGGCCGGGCGCATCAGCCTGCTGACGGCCCGGACCGACGACCTCCGGAGTTTCGCCGCCGCCCTGCTCGACTGCGGCATGGGCACCACGTCGCTCTGTCGCGTGCTCAGCTCCCTGAGGTCGCTGTTCCGTTACATGCTTTTGGACGGCTACCGCCCCGACGACCCTACCGAGCTGCTTGAGTCGCCGCGTGCGGGCGAGCACTTGCCGGAGGTGCTTTCGGTCGATGAGGTTGACCGCATGGAAGACGCCATCGACCTGTCGCGCCCCGATGGCCATCGCAACCGCGCCATCATAGAGGTGCTCTTCTCCTGTGGCCTGCGTGTCAGTGAGCTTACGACGCTGCATCTCTCCGACCTGTTTCTCGACGAGCAGTATGTGAGAGTGGTGGGGAAAGGCTCCAAGGAGCGTCTCGTGCCGATATCGGCACGCGCCATCCGCGAGCTTGACGACTGGTTCCGCTGGCGCGCGCGCCTCAAAGTAGCACCCGGCGAGGAGGACTATGTTTTTCTGAACAACCGCGGCCATCACCTAACGCGCACCATGATACTCATCATCGTGAAGCGTCTGGCCGCCGCCGCCGGCATAAGCAAGACCATCAGTCCGCACACGTTGCGCCACTCCTTCGCCACGGCTCTGCTTGCAGGAGGGGCTGACTTGCGTGTGATACAGATGCTGCTCGGCCACGAGAGCATAGGCACCACCGAGATATACACCCACATTGACACGGCGTCGCTGCGCCGCGAAGTGCTTGAGCACCATCCGCGCAACCTGCGCAGACGGCGGGAAAAGCCCGGCGATGGCCTGTGAGGCCGCCGTCTGCGCAGGTCAATGCCGCAGGAACGGACAAAAAAGAGAGCCGCGGAGGTTGATGCCCCGCGGCTCTCTTTTTATTGAGAGGTTACATTAACTTTTCTGTTTACTTCACGACAATCTTCTTGCCGTTCTTGATGTAAACGCCTTTCTCAAGGCCATCGAACGAAGTGGCGTTGGAGCGAACCATCACACCGCTTATGGTGTAGATGTTGCCCGGAGCGTTGATGTTGCTCTCGCTGTCGCTGTCAGTGTTGACTTCGCTTATGCCGTCGGCCACGGTGTCACCCCAGTAGCGGATAACCGGGTCGCGGAAGAACATGTAGCTCGCGTTGGGCAGGTTCTCCATTGTGAGACCTATCGTTGCCTCGCCATCGCTTCCTACGCTGAACTCAACTGCGCTCTGGAAGAAGCCGCCGTCAAAGAGCTCGTCTACGTTGGGCAGGTGGCGGTAGTCGTAGTTCGACATTACGAGGTCGTTCCAGTATATCCACGGGTCGCTGGTGTCTTCTGCCAGACCCTGGCCCTCAGCCAGCAGGCCGTTAACGTATGTAACGTTGTCGCCGGCGAAGATATACATGTACACGTTGTTCGTGTAAAGGCTGGTGTCCCATACATACTCGTTGCTGAGAGAGTAACGATATGTGGCGTTCATCAGGAACTGATACTCGCCGGAGGGCAGTCCGCTTACGGTCTGTGAGATTGAGCTGGACTCAAGGGCGGAGCCTGTGGCGTTGTAGTAGTACAGATAGCCGTCGCCTGCAAACGTGAAGCTGGTTACCAGACCCGTCGGATTCCATACGGTCAGCTCGGTGTCCGTGAACTCGGGATCGTCAATCGTGAACGTGAGGTCGTAGTACTCACCCTCGGCAGGCCATACGCCGCTGACCTTGAAGTCTTGCGTAGCTTCCTCAAGTGCTGTGAACTGTGCAAGGATTTCGTCGAATGATGAGTCTGCATTGTCGTGAACGCTCTGTGCTGTAGAGATGGCGTTGGTGAACGGAGTGGTGTCAACGGCATCCTTGTTGCGGGCTGCGTCGTAGAGAGCCTGTGCGGCGTCGATGGCGGCTTGCAGTGAGTCGAGCGTAGGTTCAAGCACCTTGGCTATTGAGTCGGCCACGTAAGCGTCGTAGTCGCCATAGAACCACAGGTGGCAGGAGCTTAGCTCAACGATGGTGGCCGCCGTGCTTGCTGCCTTGTAGAGACCCACGCGCACCGTGTTGCTGCTTGCGAGGTATTCTTCAGTTATGACTACGCGGCACTCGAACGAGTCTATGGTGTTGCGTATCTGGCTCGTGCCTGAACCCGGAGTAACCATCATCACGGAGTCGTTGTTGATGTAGAGATATGTCTCTGTGTCGGTCGTGCTGGTCACAGAGGTTACGCGCGGGTCGTTGGCCTGGCCTTCAGCCTTGAATACATACAGACCCGGAGATACAATCTCCACATCCTGGTAGATGTACTTCTCATCGGCGGCAGAGGTTCCGCGGTTGTAAGTGATGTAGTAACCCTCGGAATACTCATAGCCCTCTCCACGGCCGGTGCTGTTGCTAAACTGCCAGCGGTCGTTGCTGGTCTTGCCATCCTGTGTCCATCCGGTTGAGTTGCTCAGCTGGAACGAGTTGTTCGTGATTGGAACGTCGGCCGGATAGTCGTAGCATGCGTTGGCTGAAGTGAACACTAACTGTGCGTAGAGCAGTGCCTCATCTGCCTCTACGAGAGCCGTGGAGTCGCGGTTGCTGGCGTCAGCGGCGTCATAAACGCCCTGTGCGGTGCTGATGGCGGAGCTGAATGCGTCGACACCCTCCGTCAGGCCGGCGTTCTGAAGCTCATCCAGCGTTGCCTGTGCGGTCTGGATGTCCTCATAGAGCGTGGTGTATTCCAGGTTCACCGTGTAGTATGCGCTGATGGCTGCAAGCATGTAGCTGGTCTGGGCATTCACGGTGGCGGTCATCTCCTCGGTAGCCGGCGTGGTCAGTTCCATGATGGCGTTGGAGCTGTCAATAGAATCCTGGAGCACGTCCTTGCCGAAGATGTAGTAGTCATTGTTAATCACAGTCGTCGCAGAGTCGATGGCCACTTGCAGGCTTTCCTGTGCGGCGAGGAAGTAGTGGTCGATTACATCCTGCTCTGTCTGTCCCACGAGGCGGATTTGCAGGTTGTCGAAGTAGTGTGAGCCGCCATTTGATGTCGAACCCGGAGAGTAGAAGCCGATGGTCTGCGCACCTTCTTCAACCTCGGTGTATGCAAAATACTTCTTGCCCCTCTTTGCGGGCACGTCTGCCATTTCGAATATGTTGTCGTTTATGTACATGTAGAACCCGTCAACCTGCGTGTAATAGTCAGGTATGGTGGAGTTGCTCGAGCTGCCGCTACCATCGGTGTAATAGCGGAAGGCCTGTGCCTGGATTACGTAGAGCAGCTTGCCTCCGGGCAGGTTTGCGCTCTGGTACATGTCGGCTGTGGTCAATCCATAGTAGTTGTTGATGTAGTTACGTACATGCGGCGTGGTGAAGTTGTCATGCGCAGAGGATGTCTGCCATCTGCCACCCGTGTTCGTCCATCCGCTGTAAGAGCTTGCGTCGAACGTGAAGTTGGTGTAGTAGCTCGTGAGGTCTACGGTGTTGGCGTTGAGGAACTCGGTTACATACTCGTTCATCAGCACGCTCACGTTGTCGAGAGCGTCCACGTCATCAAGGCTGATTCCGAATCCGGTGAGGGTTTCCTCGTCTTCGTCAACCATTGCCTTGAGCACCGGCATCACGATGCCTTCCATGTTGTCGCGACTCTCGGTGAAGTCGGGTATTGAATCGAGGTAATAAGAATATTCGTCATACAGGTCTTGCACCTCGCGCAAGTCGCACACCTCGTACACCTCGTACACACCGAAGTCGGCGAAGGCGTCGTTCTGATTGAGGTTGAAGAACAGGATGTTGATGTAGCCGCTCTCAGTTACGCTCACCGTGTAGTTGAGCGTAATCCACCCGTCATCCGTGGTGTAGGTCACGACTTCGGCAACCTGGTTGGCATCTGAAGAGCCGAGAGCCTCCGGCGTGTCGGTGGTGGAGTAGTAGATGGTCTGGTTGTTGTCGGAACGTCCGTTAGTGTTGTTGATTGTGGTGTTTGAATTCGAACTTGGCTTCATCTTGTAAGACACAAGGTAAGTTCCAGACGTAACCGGCACGGAGCGGAAAACGGTTACCGACGAGTACAGCGCAGTGCTGACGTCTGTTACGGCACTTTCTACCAATACGATGATGCTGTTCTTCCCATTTAGGTCATCGTCACCGTCAGTGATGGTTTGCACGAGGAATGTGTCGGTGCTCAGCGTCTGATTCGACGTGTTTGTCCAGTCTGTCAGGCCATCGCTGAAGTCGCCGTTGGAGAGGAGGTTCTCCCCATTGATTTTGTAGCGGGCAGTGCGGGTGTACGCATAGTCGCCCACCTCGTAGGCAAACGAGCTTGCAACTCCCAACAACAGCGAGCACATTAAAAATAATCGCTTTTTCATTTTTGTTAGTGTTTAATTAATAGATACCATTTTAAAATGATGTTGTTTTATCGAGGCCAAAAATACAACATTTCGTGGAAAGAGCGTCAAATGGAGGTGTTAAATAAACTATAATTCGCTTGATAGCTCCCTCGGAGCTTGCCGGATGGCAATTATTTCGGGCTAATGCGGCTTGTTTTGCCCCCGCGCGGGCGGGGTTGTATCGGTCGTATTGGCGTGCCGCCGGCGGCCATGCCGCCTTGCCCGCTTCGGTTCATTTGCCCTGTTCCTTGGACCACGCCTCGTAACGCTTGTAGACATCGAGGCCGCCGTAGTTGTACCAGCTGTAGCCGGTGCGCCTTTCGCGGCCTATCTCCGATATGTCGTAGCGCATCACGCCGTCGCGGTCGCAGAAGAAAGGCCTGTTGGTGTCTATGGTGTAGAAGCGCGCCCATAGCGGCGGACACTCCTCGCCGTCGCCGCAGGCCACCATCCGGTAGTCGCGCTCGCCGTCGCCATCGCTGAAAAACTCGAAGCGCAGGCCGTGGATTTCGCTTCTCCTGAGCCATTCCACGGCGCCCTCGATGCTGTTCACCACCTCCGGCGACGGCTCGGGGAGCGACATGAGGAAGAGCACTATGCCGTCAGACTCCTGCCCGCTGATTGACGCCAGCTCGTAAGTGCGCGCGCCGGCGGGCTCGAGGGTGTGCTCGTCGTATTGCGCGCACCATGCCGTGAGCCGTCCGTCTTGCACTATCTGCGTCTTCAGTATGCAGTCAACGCCCTTGTCGAGGGCTTTCCGGGCCTTGTCCCTGACGCTGTCGGGCAGGAAGCCGAATGGCGGCAGCCCCGTCGCGATGTCGCGCATCAGCGTCAGCACGTTCACCATGGCATCGTCGTTGAACGTTATGTGGGCGTAATATCCCCCGGCCCTGGGGTAGAACTGCGGCCAGCCTCCGTTGTCGTACTGTGCGCGGAATAGGTAGTCGAGGCCGCGCATCGCGCCGTCGAGGTATTCCTCGCGGCCTGTGGTGTTGTAGAGCCGCGCCAGATAAGTTATCTCGGTGGTAGTGGCCTTGTTGTCGATGGTGCTTTCATCGGCGTTGCCTTTGTCGCCCGCCACTTTGGCTTTCTGCGCGTCGTCGAGCGGCGTTTGCATGTTCACGTTCTTGGGCCAGCCCCCGGTGGAGTGCTGGTAGAGCAGCACGTTGTCGCCTATGCGCAGAGCCTCGTCGGTCAGGAAGAAGCTGTCTTGTAGCCTCGGGGCCATTGATGTCCACCTTTGCTGCCTGGGCTTGTCGGCCTTTTGGGCGTTGCCGCTGCCGCCTTGGGCAAAGGCTGCGGCGGCGCAAATCAGTGCCGTGGCGCAGATGAAAGTCCGTCGTTTCATGCGGTTGGTTTGTTCGTGTGGTTAGCTTGGTTGTTCTCTGTCGTCGGCTTGGCCACCCTGCCGCTGCGGCGCGGTGGCTTAGTCAGTGTAAAGATAGCTGTTTTTGGTGAAAAGATTGCGCATGGCCGGGGTGTTTAAGGATATTTAACCCGTTGCCGGGGCGGTCTGCGGCTGCGGCTTGCGGGCTGTGCGCAAAAGAAAGGCCTCCGCCTTGGAGCAGCGTTGGCTGTTCCAAGGCGGAGGCGTGAGAATATTGGTGGATGGTCTTGCGACTCCTTTCGGTAAATCGCAGGCTTGCTGTGCTCATGCTTCCATCCATGGCCCGTTGCGGTGAGCCATGCGCTTGCGGGTGGCTTGCATTAAGCTGTGGCAAGCCTGCGACCGGAAAGGATTCCAGACCAACTTATCCGGGAATCAGTTGTAGCATGTCTCGCCGTGCTCGTAGATGTCGAGACCTTCCTCTTCCACGCGCTTGTCGGTGCGTATGCCTATGGTGGCGTCGATTATCTTGTAGAGCACGAAGGTGATTACCGCGCTGAACACTATCGTCACTGCCGTGGCCACCACTTGTATCCACAGCTGGTGCCAGTCGCCATAGAGCGCTCCTTCGGGGCCGCCCTCGCCCGTTATGGCCTGTGTGGCGAACACACCGGTGAGTATGGAACCCACGATACCGCCCACACCGTGCACGCCGAAAGCGTCGAGCGCGTCGTCATACTTGAAGTAAGGCTTCACTACCGCCACCATCAGGAAGCACACTATGGGGGTGATTATGCCGATGGCGAAAGCTCCGAGCAGGTCGACAGAGCCGGCAGCGGGCGTGATGGCCACCAGTCCGGCCACGGCACCGGTGCATGCGCCCACAGTGGTGGGCTTCTTGTGGACAGTCCAGTCGAGAGCCATCCACACCACTGCGGCCACAGCCGTGGCTATGTGGGTCACGAGGAATGCGTTGGCGGCTATGCCGTCGGCTGCCAGTCCGCTGCCTGCGTTGAACCCGAACCAGCCCAGCCAGAGGAACGATGTGCCCATGAACACGAACGTGATGTTGTGCGGCAGGATGGCGTGTCCGCGCATGTAGTCCTCGCGCTTGCCTATCATTATGGCCATTATGAGCGCCGATATGCCGGCGTTGATGTGAACCACGGTGCCTCCGGCGAAGTCAATGGCACCCATCTCCTGCAGGAATCCGCCTCCCCACACCCAGTGGGCCATTGGGAAGTAGGCCAGTATGACCCACAGCACGATGAACACCGCGTAGCCGCTGAACCTTATGCGCTCGGCGAATGCTCCGAGGATGAGCGCCGGGGTGATGAGCGCGAACATGCACTGGAACATCACGAACGTCAGCTCCGGAATGTCGCCGTCGGTCAGTGTGTCGGGTGTGATGCCCGACATGAAAGCCTTGTCGAAGCCTCCTATTACGGCCCACAGCGGGTTGCCGCTGTCGAGGAAGCCCGTGCCGAACACCCACGAGTAGCCGAAAGCCACCCACAGTATGCTCACCACGCCCACTATCATCAGTGTCTGCATGATTACGCTGAGCATGTTTTTCTGCCTTACCAGGCCGCCGTAGAAGAGGGCTATGCCCGGTATGCTCATCAGCAGCACCAATATCGTGGCCACAATCATCCACGCCGTGTTGCCTGTGTCGAGCGTGGGGACGGCATCCTCAACGCCGGTGTCGGCCATCGCCACTGCCGTCGAGGCCAAGGCCGCTGCGACCGTTGCCGCCGGCCGCCGGCCGATAATACTTTTCATTGCTTTCTCTTTCATAATCGTTTGTAGTTTTTGTGTCAGTTGTTGTGTGTGGCTTGATGGGCTCACAGCCGCTCTTGCGCTGTGGCCGTCGCCCCCGCGCGGTGCGCCGAGGCTGCGAAAAGTTTTTACAATCGCCCCCTCATCGAGGCGTTGTTGCCGCCCTGCATTGCGGAACAGGCCGTTTTGGCTTCCGAAACGAGCCGTTTTGCCGCCTGAAACAGGCTGTTTCGCGACATGAAACGGTGCGTTTTGCAAAGCGTTGTGTAGCAGAGGTTTAGGCTGCGAGTGCCGTTTTGCGAAAAATCTTTACAGCCGTCGTCATCCGGACAGCTGTCCGCCGCGCCGTTTGCGCGTGGCGGTTCGCGGCGTTCGCGCCGTCTCGCCCTTACGTCTCCTGCTCCGCATTATACAGGGCGATGTCGCCATGCTCTCCCGTCCGTATGCGGATGGCATCCTCGATGGGGATTACGAATATGCGGCCGTCGCCGACTTCGCCCGTCTGTGATGCCTTGAGGATGGCCTGCACGGCCTTGTCCACATTCTTGTCTCTCACTACGAGCGATACGAGTATGCGCTCGATGGAACTCGTGTCGTAAACCACGCCCCGGTAAATCCTGTCTTGCCGCGACTTGCCGATGCCCCTGACGTCGTAGTACGACATCCACTCTATGTCGGCATCGAGCAGAGCGGCTTTCACGTCTTCAAAGCGTGACTTTCGGATGATAGCCTCAATCTTTCTCATGTTTGCTTCTCTCCTTTTACTGATTAATACCTATTTTGATTGCGTTTTGCAATTTTTCAAGTGCAAAGATACGTCATTTTGCAATCAAAAACAATAAAAAAGCGGCAAAAAGTATTGATAAACGAAAATGTGCTTACACTTGTGTCGCAACGTGGCTTGTTTTGTTTCAAATTGTCGTCAAAATCGCGCAAAAGGCTTCCATTTTAAAATTTCGTGTGCAAAAGTTGATTAAAAACGTCATCAATCTTGCGAAAAAGCAACAAAAATTCACTAACTTTGCACTTGTAGATGACAAGCTGACAGTTATAGGCTGTCGCCGTCGGGGTGTTAGCGGGGCGTTTGCCCTTGCGCGTATCCACGGTTTTATTGTCACACGTCAACAACAAAAGAGAACCAATCATGTCAACGACCATCAGATTCACCAAGATGCATGGAGCAGGCAATGACTACATCTATGTCAACACCTTATTATATAATATAGACGACCCGGCCGCCGCCGCCGTGAAGTGGAGCGCGCCGCACACGGGCATAGGCAGCGATGGCCTCGTGCTCATAGGACGCTCGCCGATGCCCGAGGCCGACTTCACCATGCGCATCTTCAATGCCGATGGCTCTGAAGCCTTGATGTGCGGCAACGCCTCGCGCTGCATAGGCAAATACCTTTACGAGAAAGGCATCACCGACAAGACAGAGATACGCCTGCTCACGCCCTCGGGCGTGAAGGTGCTGAGCCTGCGCGTGGCTCCGGACAACACGGTGGAGAGCGTAACCGTGGACATGCTGGCTCCCGTGCTGGCCGATGAGGGTCTGCTGGCCGTGCCGGGCGGAAGCATGGCCGATGGCGTGGTGAGTGCCGGCGGCATCGACTTCAAGGGCACATTCGTGTCGATGGGCAACCCGCACTTCGTGGTGTTCACCGACGACGTGGCTCGTGCCGACGTGACGGGATGGGGGCGGACCTTGGAGACTGCGCCCGTGTTTCCCTGCCGTTGCAACATAGAGTTCGCGCAGGTGATGGCCGACGGCTCCATCAGGACACGTGTGTGGGAGCGCGGCAGCGGCATAACCATGGCCTGCGGCACCGGTGCCTGCGCCACCGCCGTGGCAGCTGCCGTGACGGGGCGCATGGGACGCTCTGTCAGCGTGGTGATGGACGGCGGCACGCTCGACATAGAGTGGCGCGAGTCTGACGGCCACGTGTACATGACGGGGCCGGCGGCGTTCGTATTCGAGGGGGAGATACAGCTCGACTGACGGCCCGCGCCGACTGTCGGCGGCGCGCGTTTGCATGACAAAACTTCAACAACCAATAATATAAAAGGAATTATGGCATTAGTAAACGAACATTTCCTGAAGCTGCCGAACAACTACCTGTTCGCAGACATAGCCAAGAAAGTGAACGCATTCAAGGTGCAGCATCCCGGCACCGGTGTCATCAGTCTGGGCATAGGCGACGTGACGCGGCCGCTGTGCCCCGCAGTGCTCGAGGCCATGCACAAGGCCGTTGACGAGATGGGCGACGCAAGCACCTTCCGCGGCTACGGCCCGGAGCAGGGCTACCAGTTCTTGCGCGAGGCAATAGTGAAGAACGACTTCCTGCCGCGCGGCATACACCTCGACCCAAGCGAGGTGTTCGTGAATGACGGGGCCAAGAGCGACACAGGCAACATACAGGAATTGGTGCGCTGGGACAACAGCGTGGGCGTGACAGACCCCATCTACCCTGTGTACATCGACTCGAACGTGATGATAGGACGCGCCGGCGTGATGGAAGGCGGGAAGTGGAGCAACGTGATTTACATGCCGTGCACGGCCGAGAACGGCTTCGTGCCCCAGATACCCGACCACCGCGTGGACATAATTTACCTCTGCTATCCCAACAATCCGACCGGCACGGTGCTGACGAAGGAAGAGCTGCGCAAGTGGGTCAACTACGCATTGCGCAACGACACGCTCATATTCTATGACGCGGCCTACGAGGCTTACATACAGAATCCCGACATCCCGCACTCCATCTACGAGATAAAGGGTGCGCGGAAAGTGGCGATAGAGTTCCACAGCTTCTCCAAGACGGCAGGGTTCACCGGCGTGAGGTGCGGTTACACCGTGGTGCCCAAGGAGGTGACGGCTGCCACCATTGAGGGCGAGCGCGTGCCGCTCAACCACCTGTGGAATCGCCGCCAGTGCACCAAGTTCAACGGCACGAGCTACGTAAGCCAGCGCGGCGCCGAGGCGACATACACGCCCGAGGGCAAGGAACAGATAAAGCAGGGCATAAAGTACTACATGGACAATGCCGCGCTCATGCACGGGGCTCTCGAGAAACTGGGTCTGCAGGTCTATGGCGGTACCGATGCGCCATATCTGTGGGTGAAGACGCCGGGCGGCGAGGGCAGCTGGCGGTTCTTCGAGCAGATGCTCTACAATGCGCACGTGGTATGCACTCCGGGCGTGGGCTTCGGCCCCAGCGGCGAGGGTTACGTGCGGTTTACGGCATTCGGCAACCGCGAAGACTGCGAGGAAGCCCTTGAGCGCATCGCCAAGTGGTTAGGCTGAAATCAACATATCACAAATACCAACAACAAAACAAACAAGACTATTATGAAAAAAGTAAGAAGATTGGGCATCGTGACGGTCATGGCTACCGTTGGTGTCTGCACAGTGACAGCAGGTGAGAAAGTGGAAGCGACGGCATCAGCCGACTTCGTGAGCCAGTATGTGTGGCGTGGACAGGATCTTGGCAACATCAGCGTGCAGCCGTCACTGGGCATTTCGTGGTGCGGGTTGTCGCTCTCGGCATGGGGAAGCGTGGGCTTCGAGTCGTCGGACACCAAGGAACTGGACCTCACTTTGGGCTACACCGTCGGCGGGTTCAATGTCAGCGTGACCGACTACTGGTTCAACGGCGGCCCCGACGAGCGCTACCTCTACTATAAGGCGGCAACCACCGCCCATGTGTTTGAGGCCAACGTGGGTTACGACTTCGGCCCCGTGGCCGTGCAATGGTACACCAATTTCGCCGGCAACGACTACAAACCAGATGGCGAAGACGGCCGGAAACATGCTTATTCCTCTTACTTTGAAGTGTCGGCGCCGTTCCGCCTCGGAGGCATGGACTGGGAGGCAGCGGTAGGCGTTGTTCCCTATGAGAGTTCGGATATATACAGCAGCACGAGCGGCTTTGCAGTAACCAACATAGCCGTAAAGGCCACCAAGGACATAAAGGTGACCGACTCGTTCTCGATACCGCTCTTCGCGTCGGTCAGCGCCAACCCTAACACGCAGAAGGCTTACTTCGTTTGCGGCTTCACCTTGCAGCCGTGACGTTGGCCAACGGAAACAAAACATCAATAACCATAAAAGCAAAATGAGCAACTTACGATTCCAAGTCATTGCAGAGGCTTTCAAGAAGAAGCCTCTGGAAGTAAAAACACCAGCCGAAAGGTCGTCAGAGTATTTCGGTAAATATGTGTTTAACAGGCAGCAAATGTACAAATATCTGCCGAAAGATGTCTATGAGAAACTCGTGGACGTGATAGACAACGGCGCACGGCTTGACCGCTCGATAGCCGACGCCGTGGCCGATGGCATGAAGAAATGGGCGATGGAGAACGGCGTTACGCACTATACGCACTGGTTCCAGCCGCTTACGGAAGGCACGGCCGAGAAGCACGACTCTTTCATAGAGCACGACGGAAAGGGCGGAATGGTGGAAGACTTCAGCGGTAAGCTGCTCGTGCAGCAAGAGCCCGATGCCAGTTCGTTCCCAAGCGGCGGCATACGCAACACTTTCGAAGCACGCGGATACTCCGCATGGGATCCCACGTCGCCTGTGTTCATCATCGACGACACGCTCTGCATCCCCACGATATTCATCTCATACACGGGCGAGGCTCTCGACTACAAGGCCCCGCTGCTGCGCACGCTCCATGCCGTGAATGTGGCTGCCACGGAAGTATGCCACTATTTCTACTCCGACGTGAAGAAAGTGCAGAGCAACCTTGGATGGGAACAGGAGTATTTCCTCGTTGACGAGGGGCTGTATTCGGCGCGTCCCGACCTGCTGCTCACAGGACGGACGCTCATGGGTCACGATTCGGCGAAGAACCAACAGATGGAAGACCACTACTTTGGCACCATCCCCGACCGCGTGCAGGCTTTCATGAAAGACCTTGAGATGCGGGCACTCGAACTGGGAATACCCTGCAAGACGCGCCACAATGAGGTGGCTCCGAGCCAGTTTGAGGTGGCTCCGATATTCGAGGAGACCAACCTTGCCGTAGACCACAACATGCTGCTCATGTCGCTCATGAAGAAAGTGGCGCGCAAGCATGGCTTCCGTGTGCTGCTCCATGAGAAGCCGTTCGCGGGCATCAACGGCTCGGGCAAGCACAACAACTGGAGTCTCTCAACCGACACGGGCGTGCTGCTCCACGCTCCCGGCAAGACGCCGCTGGACAACCTGCGCTTCGTGGTGTTCATCGTTGAGACGCTCATGGGCGTGTACCGCCACAACGGATTGCTCAAGGCGAGCATCATGAGTGCCGGCAACGCCCACCGTTTGGGTGCCAACGAGGCTCCTCCTGCCATCATCTCGTCGTTCCTCGGCAAGCAGCTCAGCGAGTTGCTCGACCACATAGAGCACTCCGACAAAGACGAATTGTTCGTCATGGAGGGCAAGCAGGGTATGAAAATCGACATCCCCGAGATTCCCGAGATTATCATAGACAACACTGACCGCAACCGCACCAGCCCCTTCGCGTTCACAGGCAACCGCTTCGAGTTCCGCGCCGTGGGCTCTGAAGCCAACTGCGCTTCGGCAATGATTGCGCTCAACTCGGCAGTGGCAGAAGCCTTGACCGACTTCAAGAAGCGTGTTGATGCGCTCATTGCCGCAGGCGAAGACCAGACGAGTGCCATCATCGACGTGATTCGACAGGACATAAAGACCTGCAAGCCCATCCGTTTCGATGGCAATGGCTACAGCGACGAATGGGTGGAGGAGGCCAAGCAACGTGGCCTCGACTGCGAGACCAGTTGCCCGGTGATATTCGAACGCTACCTCGACAAGTCGAGTGTTGACATGTTTGAGAGCCTTGGCGTGATGACGAAGAAAGAGCTTGAAGCGCGCAATGAGGTGAAGTGGGAAACGTACACGAAGCGAATACAGATAGAGGCGCGCGTGATTGGCGACCTGTCCATGAACCACATCATACCCGTGGCCACCCATTACCAGAGCCAGCTGCTCAAGAACGTGGCTACCATGCGTGATGTTTTCCCCGCAGACAAGGCTGCGCAACTCAGCACGCGCAACATGAAAATCATCGAAGAGATAGCTGAACGGACACAGATTATAGAGAAAGGCGTTGAGGATTTGGTAAACGCCCGCAAGGTGGCAAACAAGATTGAGTGTGAATATGAGAAAGCGATAGCTTACCACGACACCGTGGCTCCGAAGATGGACGTCATCCGCTACCAGATAGACAAGCTGGAGCTGCTCGTGGAGGACGACCTTTGGACACTGCCCAAATACCGTGAACTGCTGTTCATCAGGTAAGCGGCGATTGCTTCCGCAGTGCCGCCTGATGGAGATATGTAAGTGTCAGGCGGCATGAAAGCGGAAGCGGTGGAGGCGTGCAGCGCACCGTGGCGTGCCCACGGTGACCTTGCCGCCATTGCAAGCAATCTATTTCTTTTTTGGTTGTTTGAAGTTTGTGACGGGAGGCCGCAGTGATGTGGCTTCCCGTTTTATTTCGTTGCGGAGGCGCGCTTTCCGGAATATTGCCGGCTTTTATGCGTTTTGGCTGTCGAAACGGCCTGTCGCGCATGACGAACCGCTCCTCGTCGCCCGCTGCCGCCCTCGCCGATGCCTTGGAATTCCGGCGATGCCGCTCCCTCTGGTGGGCAAAGTCTCGCATACCGGCCGACATGTCATTGGTGGCTTCGGAGGCTTAACCGGCCGTATTTGCGGACAACCCCGTGTCACCTTGGATGGGAACCGGCGAAAGAACGTCCGTTGCGGAGAGCCGGCATGTTGCCTGAGCCATGGCGGCGAGCCCTCCGATGAAAGGCTTGCCGGGGCTTGTCACGGTCTTAGTTGTACTCGTTGAATTCCGTGCTGTCGGAATCATCGTTATATTCGCTTTGCCTGTTCCGCTTCTTGTCGCTGCCCATGTTGCCGAAGTTCCACGTGAGCGTGATGTTCACCTTGGGGTCGCGCCAGTTTTCCTGGTAGCGTTCAAAGCTCTCGCTGCTTGTGTAGTTCTTCCATCGGCGCGTGCCCAATACGTCGCGCCAGTTTATCGAAAGGGCAAGTGTCTTGTTGAGGAAAGTCTTCCTCAGCCCCATGTCCAGACTGGCGTTGGGCTTCCGGTAGCCTTGCGTTATCACGCGGCGCGAGGTGTAGCGTCCTGTCGCTTGGAACGATATGTCGTAAGGCAGTATGAAACTGGCCAGCATACGTGCGTCCCACGAGAAGTTCTCGTCGGCGTCGCCCGTCACCACTTGGTCGTCGATGGTATAGCTGAAGGCGTCGAGCTTGTAGTAGTAAGCGTTTACGGTGGTGGTGAGGTCGAGTATTCGGAACAGCTTGTTCTTCGCAATCAGTTCCACGCCCATGCTTTGGCTCTTCGACACGTTTTGGTTTGTTGAGTATATGGTGTCGTTGCGGTTGTAAGTGACGCGCTGTATGACATCGGTGGTGGGGCGGTAGTACGCGCTCACGCTCAGCGTGTGGTCTCGCCACTGCTTGAGGAAGTTCAGCGAGAACGAGTTTGTGTATTCCGGGGTCAGCTCGGGATTTCCGAACGAAATCATCGAAGCGTCGCGCGTGTCGCGGAAGCTGTTCAGCTGTCCGCCCCACGGACGCCGCAGTCGCCTTGTGTAGTTGAGCTGCATCTGTGCCGTCTCGTCGAAGTGGTAGCTTAGGAATAGGCTTGGGAAGAGCTGGAAATAGTCTTTGTTGAAAGGTGTGTCGCGCAGCGATGCGTCGTGCTCCTGGCTGTAGTCATAGCTTTCGGTTCTCACTTTCCAGTATTCGCCGCGCAGTCCGGCCATCACTCCTACCGGGCCGAAGGCGGTGGTCACGGTGGCATAGAGGGCGTGCACGTCCAAGTCGTAGATGAAGCGGTTGAAATATTCCTCGTCTTCGATGGTGTTGAGGCCGTCCCAGCCGGTGTCGTCAATCCACGACTCCTGCGGCGAGTTCTCGTGCGAGAAGCGTCCATCGTAGCCGGCCTCCAACTTCAAGTCTTCCGTAATCTGGTTCTCGTAGTCAATCTTTGCCTCCCACGAGCGGTTGTTGGTTTGCAACGGGCGATACTGGTAGCTGTATTCCGTGGGTTGTGCACCGCCTGTCCATGTGGTGCTGTCTTGGTAATAGTTGTCTTGGTCGTTTATCCAGCGGTCGAAAGAGAGGTTGAAGTCAATCTTGTGCTTCTCGCCGAAGTTGTGGGTGTAGTCCATCTCGACGTGGAACATCGTCATGTCGCCCTTGCTTGTGTTGCGGCGATACATCACGTAGCTGTCCTCTTGCGCCCCGATGGAGCCGTAATGGTAAGGCGTGAGGCTTAGGTTGTCGCGGTTGCCGAGCATGGTCATGCCCGAGAGCGACAGCTCGTCTTTCGTGGTGGGGAGCCAAGTGACACCCGCGCGTGCGAAGATATTGCTGCCGTTGTTCTCGTTTTCGGTCTCGTAGTTCTGGTATTGTTGGCTCGATGTGTATGTCTGTTCGCTCTTGGTGCCGCCGGAGTTCTTGCGGTTGCGGTAGCCGATGTTGGCAAAGGCTTCGAGCGTGCCGCTCGAGTAGTTGATGTTTCCGCTGGTGTTCCATCCGCCACGGGTGTCGGCTCCGCCGCGTAGCGACCCATAGTATCCGCCCTTGCGGTCGCGCTTGAGCACGATGTTTATGATGCCTGCCGACCCCTCGGGGCTATACTTGGCGCTGGGATTGTCAATCACTTCCACGCGCTCAATGCTCTCGGCCGGTATCTGCTGGAGAATCTCGGCGCGGTTGTCGCTGGTCAGTCCGCTCGCCTTGCCGTTAATCCATACCTCCACGCTCGTATTGCCGCGCAAGGATATTTCGCCGTCGGTGTCGATTTCCACCGACGGGATGTTCTCAAGCAAGTCACTGGCAGAGCCGCCGGAGGCTGCCAGCATCTGGTCGACGCTGAATGTCTTGCGGTCCACCTCGAGCTTCATCTGCGAGCGTTGCCCCGTCACCTCCACTTCTTGGAGCACCTGGTTGTCTTCGCCGAGGTATATCCTGGCAAACGACTGCTGGGGCTCGCCGGCTGAGATGGTGAAGTTGCGCGTGGCGTTCTTGTATCCGATGTACGAAATTTCCAGTTCGTAGCTGCCGTTGGGCAGCCCCGTTATGTTGAACTTTCCGTTGACATCCGTTATCGAGCCTTTTACCATCTTGCCGGTGGAAGCCTCGTTGACTTTCACGTTCACAAACTGCAACACCTCGTTGGTCTGCCTGTCTATCACTGTTCCTTTTACGGAACCTTGCGCCGCTGCGGCCAAGGTCGCGGCCAGCAGGATGCACAGCATGATGAGTCTCCTGTTCATAGTATAATATAGACGAAAAATGTGTATGAAAAGTATAAAGCAGACAGATGTTTTTGTGTTTTTTAATAGTTAAAGGCTATTCCAGCCCTCCAACGGGCTTGACGGATGCCGTGCGGGAGCGGTTTATGTGAGAGCGGACTGTCGCGGCGCATGGCGTTGGCAACTCCGCGCCCGGCAGTAAATAATGTTTACAAATGCAAGGGGCTTAGGGCGGCGGCTGCCGTTTCGGTTTGTGAAACAGCCCGTTTCACCGTGCAAAACGGCCTGTTTCGCCCTCCGAAACGAGC
>CAZKMT010000003.1:0-7391 GCA_964554115.1 uncultured Prevotella sp. | reverse complement strand
GCTTTCTCAGTCGCGCCCGCCGCAGGCCGCGCAGTTTGCGTTGCGCTTCACGGCAAGCGTGCGGAAGTCTGCCGTCATGGCGTCGAACATGAGCAGGCGGTCGGTGAGGAGACGGCCCGCTCCCGTGAGAAACTTCAGGGCTTCGGTGGCTTGTATGGTGCCGATGACGCCTACCACGGCACCCAACACGCCCGCTTCCTCATTGCGTGGCACCGTGCCCTCGGGCGGCACGCCGCCATACACGCAGCGCAGGCAGGCCGTGGCGGGCAGGTGGGTGAATGCCTGGCCGCCGAATCGCAGCACGCCGCCGTAGACAAACGGTTTGCCGGAGGCCACGCATGTGTCACTGATTAGGAATTTCGACGCGAAATTGTCGGTGGCGTCGACCACGAAGTCGTAGTCGGCGATGAGTTCCGAGGCGTTTGAGGCATCGAGTCGCGCGCGCAGTGCGTCCACGCGGGTATCGGGGTTGATGGCCAGCATCTTCTCTCTCGCGCTTTCAACTTTCGGGCGGCCCACGTCGGCCATGGTGTGTATGACTTGCCGTTGCAGGTTGCTCATGTCAACGCAGTCGGCGTCAACAATCCCTATGCGCCCCACTCCGGCTGCCGCCAGATAGAGAGACACGGGCGACCCCAGGCCGCCCGCGCCCACCACGAGCACCCGTCCGGACATGATTCTTTCCTGCCCGTCGGAGCCTATGCCCGGCAACACCAAGTGGCGGGCGTAGCGTTTCATTTGTGTTTCGTCCATTCCGGGATGCGTCATAACAGCGGGGGCAGTTCGTAGAGCCGTTGGCTGTGGCTGCCTTTTATGAGGATGTATTGGCCTTCAGGCCTGCAACGGCCTATCTCGGCTTTCACGTCGTCGATGGAGGCGAACTTCCTGTATTTACACTCCGTGTCATGGAAGCCTTCGCCGATGAGCCACACGCAGTCGAAGGCACACTTGTCGAGCAGCCTTGCCACACGTTCGTGCTCGTCGGCAGACGCCTCGCCCAGTTCGCCCATGGAGCCGAGGATGGCCATCTTGGGACTTGCGGCCATGGCGCGGAAGTTCTCTATCGCCGCTGCCATGCTCGTTGGGTTGGCGTTGTATGCGTCCACTATCAGCCTGTTGTGAGCCGTCTCCTCCAGTTGTGAGCGGTTGTTGCTCGGCACGTATGTCGCGAGGGCGTGGCATACGGCTTCCTCGTCAACGCCGAAATGGATGCCTATGCAGGCCGCCGCCAGCATGTTCATGATGTTGTAGCTGCCTATCATGCGCGTCAGCACTCTGTGCCACCGGCCTCCTGCCGTCCGCCATTCAAAGTCAAGCAGTGGGGAGTGGCTTGCCATGCGCCCCTCGACGAGGGCTTCGCGGCAGCCCTCCATCCCGTATTTCACGAGGTTCAGGCCGTTGGCGATGCCCAGCAGGCGATTGTCGCCGCCGTTGACGAACACGCAACCGCCCTGCCTGTCGCGAAGATAATCGTAAAGTTCCCCCTTGGTGCGCACCACTCCCTCAAGCGAGCCGAAGCCTTGCAGGTGGGCCATGCCTACATTGGTGATGATGCCGCAGGTCGGTTCGGCGGTCTCTGCCAGCCGTTTTATGTCTCCCGGGTGGCTCGCTCCCATTTCCACCACGGCTATTTGGTGCTCCGGGCGGAGGCCGAAGAGCGTCTTGGGCACGCCCACGTCGTTGTTGAAATTGCCTTGTGTGCAGTGTACTTGGTATTTCTCGGCGAGCACCGCGGCAACGAGTTCCTTGGTGGTGGTCTTGCCATTGGTGCCCGTTATGCCTATTACGGGTATGCTGAAGCGGCGGCGGTGTTCCCGCGCCAGTGCCTGGAAAGTGTGCAGGCAGTCGTCAACGAGTATGCAGCGGCTGTCAGTGGCGGCGGCAGGCTCATCCACGATGGCGCATGAGCAGCCGTTGGCAAGGGCGGCGGCGGCAAAGCGGTTGCCGTCGAACCTGTCGCCTTTGAGCGCAAGGAATATGCTTCCCGCATGACAGTCGCGGCTGTCGGTTGTTATGGCGGGATGTTTTTCATAAATCGAATATAGCTCTTTTATATCCATGTTTGGGCCTGAATCTTTTGCAAAAGTATATCAAAAAATCCGTTCCGGCGCATTTTTGGCTTCAAATGTTGTCGCGTTTTGGCGAGGTTTTCTTACCTTTGCCGAAAACAAAACAGTTACGACATAGTTATGCGGAAGATTATTTTGACGGTCGTCGCGCTGCTTGCCATCGTCCTTGGCGTGACCACCGCGCAGGAGGAAGATACCACCGCGCAGTACGATATCCGGCTGTTGCAGCCGGGCAACGACGCCCCCGACTTTACGATAACCGACAGTGAGCACCCTGACGGCTTCACCCTCAGTTCGCTCAAGGGGAACTATGTGGTGTTGGAGTTCTGGGCATCATGGTGTCCCGACTGCCGCAAGGAAACACAGACGATGGTAGAGCTTTACAAGAAATACTCCCCCTTGGGCGTGGCTTTTGTAGGAGTGTCGTTCGATACGGACAGCGCGGCATGGCAACGCTACGTGAAAAGCAGCGGGATGGAGTGGACGCAGTACAGCGAACTGAAGAAATGGAAGAAGGAAACGACGATAGACGGCCTTTACAAGGTGGAGTGGATACCCTCTTTCTTCCTGATAGACAAGGAGGGAAAGGTGGCAGCTGCGTCCGTAAGCATGGAAAAGTTGCGGACTGCCCTTGAGAATCTTTCGTTGGATGGCGGTGCCGGAGGTACGACGGATGCCTCCGCACAAACGAGCGCAAGCCGATGAACTCCGCCATTGGCCATGCGATAAATGCCGGAGGCAAGCTCATCGACCTTGGCAAACCGCAGGTGATGGGCATACTCAACGTGACTCCCGACTCGTTTTTTGCCGGAAGCCGCAAGCAAACGGAAAAGGATATTGCCGGGCGTGCCGCACAGATAGTGGCCGAAGGCGGCGCGATGATTGACGTGGGAGCTTTTTCCACGCGACCGGGAGCGGCTGTGGTGACTGTCGAAGAGGAAATGGAAAGATTGCGCTTCGGCCTTGCCATCGTGCGCAGGGAGCAGCCCGAAGCCGTGGTGAGCGTAGACACGTTCCGCCCCGAGGTGGCGCGCATGGCCGTTGAAGAGTATGGCGCAGACATAATCAACGATGTTTCGGGTGGCAATCCCGATGGGGCTTACGGCGGCACGGCGACTGCGGGAGACGCATCGGACTTGTCTGCTGATGCTGCGCCGCACCCGATGTTCGCCATGGTGGCGCGGCTCGGAGTTCCATACGTGCTTACTTCATCGGCAGCCGGCATCATCGGCATCTTGCTGGAGGTCTCCGCAAAGGTGCGGATTCTCCACTCGCTTGGGGTGAAAGACATCATAATGGATCCCGGGTTCGGCTTCGGCAAGTCTGTAGATGACAATTTTGCCGTCATGGGCGGCATGGAGAAACTGTGCGAGGCAGGCCTGCCGGTGTTGGTGGGCGTGTCGCGCAAGTCGATGATTACGCGCGTGACAGGCCGCACTGCCGACGAAGCACTCAACGGAACCACCGCTCTCAACGCCATCGCGCTGACCAAAGGGGTGTCGATACTGCGTGTGCACGATGTGCGCGAGGCCGTAGAGTGTGTTGAGATTGTGGGTGCGCTGCGGCGCGCTGCGGCGCAGTGAGTGCCGTCATGCGGCTCGGCTTGTGCCATTGCGCGCTTTGCGTGTGGTGGCTGTGTAGTGTCTGCCAATCCCTTTTTTGATTTTCCTAATATAGCGTAAAATAATGTTTTTCAGTTTCGGAATAAAGGATGCCATAGACATTTTGCTGGTGGCGCTGATGCTTTACTACCTGTATCGGTTGATGAAAGAGTCGCGCTCGCTCAATGTGTTCATAGGCATCATGGTGTTTGTCCTGGTGTGGATATTCGTCTCGCAGGTGCTTGAGATGCGCCTTCTGGGTTCAATCATGGACAAGTTGGTGAGCGTGGGAGTGATAGGTCTCATCATATTGTTTCAGGAAGACATACGCAAGTTCCTCTACAACCTTGGCGCCCACCAGCGCATGCGGCTGCTGATAAAATTCTTCTCGGCAGACCGCAGTGCCACTAAGGAAAAAGACAAGGAGACGATAATGCCCATAGTGCTGGCCTGCATGAGCATGAGCAAGCACAAGGTGGGTGCGCTGATAGTGATTGAGCGCACCGCGCCGCTCGACGACGTGGCCTCCACCGGCGACATAATAGACGCGAACATCAACCAGCGGCTGATAGAAAACATATTCTTCAAGAACTCGCCGCTGCACGACGGGGCAATGATTATATCCAACAAGAGGATAAAGGCCGCGGGATGCATACTGCCCGTGTCGCACAACCTCGACATACCCAAGGAGCTGGGTCTGCGTCATCGCGCCGCGTTGGGCATATCGCAGCAGTGCGACTGCATAGCCATCGTGGTCAGCGAGGAGACGGGAGGCATCTCGGCTGCCATGGGCGGAGCGTTTCAGTTGCGCCTTTCGGCGGAGAAGTTGGAGAGCATCCTTACCACCGAAATGGAAAAGGCTCGCGACTGATGCCGCCGTAGCGCGGCTTTGGCTTTGCGGCGGCATGTCCGTCTGCCTGTGTGCGGCGTGCGCCATGGCTGCGTTCAGTTTCCGCCGCGCAGAGATATGCGCAGCCCGATGCACAGGCTGAAGGCCAACGGCTTTTCGGAATAGAACGTGGGCACGCCGCTGCCGTTGTCGAAGTGATAGCTGAAGCCCGGCTCCACGTAAGCCCCGATGCGGTCGGCGAGGCTGCATTCTATTCCCATCGCTCCTCCTGCCGAGAGTTGCAGCGGTCTTATGCTCACGTCGGAGCTTACGTCAGACTCTACCGTTGCGCCCACTATTGTCTGAGTGTCGGCGCGCCCGTCCACCATCTTTTCTATCATCCCGCCCGCTGTGGCATACGCGCTGAAACGCCGTCCGCTCCAGAACGTGTAGCTTACCGCTATCGGCATGCCTATGTAGTGCAGGCGTTGCCTGGTCTCGTAGGAGTAATTGTTGTTTCTGCTGGTCAGTTCGGAGTATAGATAACTGTATATGAGGCCGCCCTCCACGCGCCATCCGTTGCCTATCGGGTAACTAATCTTTGCGCCCACGCGCACCGGTTGGCGGTGGTGCACGGCAGAGGTCCCGGGCTTTGATTGCGCCAGTTGTGGCCTGCTGTAGCTGCCGCCCAGTGTCGATGTGTGCGAGCCTATGGGGTCGGCGCGGTTCAGTATCGTCGGTATGATGGCCGCGTTGTCGTGGCTTGTCATGGCGTTGGCCATGAATAGCGAGGCACTTACGCATCTGCGGTGGCGTATGGCGTGCTCCGTTGTGGGGCGTTCCATGTCGTGGCTTCTGTGGTTTGGCGTCATCCGGAGCACTTTGAGTGGAGGACTGTCCGCAGGCGTTGTCTCTGCGGTGCGCGCGTCTTGTGTGTCGGCGGTGTCGGCGGCAGCCTGTGGCTGTGTCGTAATGGCTTGTACCATTGCCGGTGTGCCGGTGTGTGTGTTGCCGTTTGTCGTTGTCGCTGTCATTGGTGCCGCCGTGCGGCTGGTGGCTGTTGCCGCCTCTTGTGGTGGTATCGTTTCGCCGGCTGCGTGTGTGGCGGATGGCGGAGTGATGGCCTGTAACGCCGTCTCGGGCGCGGAAGCCTCGGGCAACAGCCTGTCGACCATCGGCACGGCCAATGCCGCCAATGCCGCTGCGGCTACTATGCGCCGTGCCCATGCCCTCGTCATGCGCCGTTGGCCGGCCCTTGCCGCTTCGGCCATCCTGCGCTCCAAGGCGTGGCGGTCGATGTCGGGAGGCGACTCGCGGTAAGCGGCCACTTTGCGTTGCAAGTCTTGTTTCCATTTATGGTCCATAGGCGTTCAGTCTTTGAGTTTTTCCCTGTATTTCATTATGGCGCGCACCAGTTGGTTTTTTGCCCTGTGGAACTGCGAGGCCGACGACGACTCCCTGATGCCCAGCAGGCGTGCTATCTCCTTGTGGCTCTTGCCCTCTATCGCATACAGGTTGAACACTGTGCGGTAGCCGTCGGGCAGAGCCCTTATCATGTCGTGGATGACCTCCGGCGGTATGTCTGCCACGTCGGGTTCGGGAGCTTCCGGTTCGTCTGCCACGTCGAAGGCCAACGTCGACATTTCCGCCTTGCGCCGCAGGCGGATGAAGTCGAGAGCCACGTTGGAGGCCACCCGCATGGCCCATGAGCGCAGCGACCCTTCGCCCCTCCACTCGAAGTGGTGTATGTTGTACATTATCTTC
Organism: uncultured Prevotella sp.; assembly: GCA_964554115.1. Taxonomy (GTDB): domain Bacteria; phylum Bacteroidota; class Bacteroidia; order Bacteroidales; family Bacteroidaceae; genus Prevotella. The sequence goes on along the minus strand of CAZKMT010000003.1, from coordinate 1,128 downwards.
ACCATCGAGTCTTGGAATACGTCTTTCGCGTCATTGTCATCGGCGACATAGCGTGAGCACACCCCGGCGATGTCGCCGGCGTAAAGGTCATAAAAACGCCTCATCGCCGAGGCGTCGCCCCGGCGAAGCTGTCTCACGAGACCTTTTTCCACGTCTTCACCTTTGTTTTGTGTCCTCACGTCGTGCAGGTGCCTGTCAGTCCTTTCTCGGCATATAATTGAATGTTTGCGTCTTCGTGACGCCGTAGGCTTTCCATTGCAGAGTAATCTCGATGGTGCTGTCCGGCTCGTTGAAAGTGTCATCGAGACGGAAAGCCACTATGCCATCGCCCACGTTGCCGACTTCGGCAGGCCCTCCGGCGTCGTGGTAGAACTGCAGCAGGTAGGGCTTGTCGGCGTCTGTGCGGTGTACGAGGTTGACCCTGTGCACGCTGCCCGGAAGCCAGTTGGTGCGGAAGCGCAGCGTCAGGTAGCCGTCTTCGGCCACGGTCTCCCAGCTGTCCACTATCTCCACGGGGTCGTTGCCGTATGCCGAATCGTTTCTCTCCTCCATGTTGATGGCCGTGGGCTTGGTCAGTATGCTGTCTATCCAGTTTATGGTCACCTGCCGCTCGTGACGTTCCGGCGACACGTTTGTGGCTGTGTAGTTTATGAGAGCTCTCACTTCTTTGGCGCCAAAGGGCGATGTCCGCATGTTTGTGGGCAGCAGTGTCGTGCTGTCGTCCAGCTGCAAGTGGAACGATGTGTTGCATGAGTCGGGCTTGACCGTCACCATCGCGGTGGGTATCGTGTTGCTGTGTAAATAGTAATAATAGGTGTCATCGTCATTGCATGATTGCAACACCGCGACAGTGACGGCGAGCCACAAGGCAGTCAAAATGGCTTTGACTCTTTTCATATAACGTTGGTTTTGCAATTTGTTCATATATAAAACTGCCATTGCCGCAAAACCTTGCATCGCATGGACTTCCGCTGAGGTTAAACCATGTTAAATGTATGGAAATGCCGTTGGCGCGGAATGGCGTGACGGTGAGGACTGTCAGCAGTAAATAATGTTTACAGTATGGGTGGCCGGTTTGTGGCCGAGGCGGTCTTGGCTTGCGATATGGGCCGTTTCGGAGGCCGAAAC
>CAZKMT010000002.1:0-93335 GCA_964554115.1 uncultured Prevotella sp. | reverse complement strand
TCGGCCATCGCATACCCAAGCGGACTATCCTCCTGTCCACGGGAAGCGCAAAGCAGAAGGCCGACATGCTCGATGCAGCACGCACACTCGTGGCGCATGGCTACAAGTTGTATGCCACCACGGGCTCTTCCAAGTATCTTACGGAGAACGGTGTCGAGAACACCATGGTGTATTGGCCGTCTGAGGACAAGCATCCGCAGGCGTTGGACATGTTGCACAACCATGAGATAGACATGGTGGTAAACATCCCGAAAGACCTTTCCGTCAGCGAACTGAGCAATGGCTACAAGATTAGGAGAGCCGCGATAGACCTCAACGTGCCGCTCATAACCAACAGTCGGTTGGCAAGCGCTTTCATCAACTCGTTTTGCAAGGTGAGGCTTGAGGACATCGACATCAAGAGTTGGGCTGAATACAAATGACCGTCCGTGTGTGTCGGTGGCGTGTGACAATGCTTGAATGGGCACGCTACCGGATTGATGGTTGACATAAGAGGGCCATATCACATCTCGTTTCGAGAGTGATATGGCTCTTTTTAGTGCCCTGTGGGAATGCACGGAAACATTGCAGGCGAACTTCATCGTTGAGGATTTGAAATCGGAACGGTAGCGGTTGCGCGGGCGTATTCAATATGAAAAATGTTTACAAGCGTGGGAACATCCGGCGGTGGCTGCCGTTTCTGATTGCAAAACAGGCCGTTTCGCGTTCCGAAACGGCCTGTTTCAGGCTGTGAAACGAGCCGTTTTGGAATGCAAAACGGCTCGTTTCGTAAAGTTGTGAAATCCGGATGCTTACACTGTGTGGCGAGATGTGGGTATAAAATGCTGCGCACTGCGAAATATCTTTACAAATCACGACTTATGATGGCAAGGCAGACACGTTGTCTGTTGACTGTTCATAGTGGCATCGCATGTTTTTTTTAAAATTAAGAATGAGCCTCTGTTATTGCAATCGTGTCGGTTTGTTTTATATAATGATAAACAATGGAGCTTTGAGACATGGCGATTTTTTGAAATTTTGGCGCACTTGGTTGCTTTTGGTATCTTCCATGAGTTTTTCTTTTACAGCTTAGGTTCGTTTGCAACGCCTGTCGTTGCGCACAAATTGTGCGACTGTCCTCGTCCTTGTCAAATAAAACATGTATTTTATGCAAATAATTGTTATGTTTAAGTTAATAAAAAACAACAATGAGAGGGAAGCTCGTTTTCTTTTGTATCTTTGCGTAGCCTAATAAAATATATGTAATCCGACAGATGAGAGCGATGTGGCGTGTGATGCCTATGTGACCGGTAAAGCCCGGCTCTATGTAATGAGTAGGTGCTGATATTTAATAACTAAAAACCAATATTTATGACCAACAAAATCAGAAGAGCCTTATTGGCTTCACTCATGTCCATGACGGTATTTCTCGCCTATGCGCAAAGAACCGTCACCGGAACCGTGAAAGACGTGAATGGCGAACCGATGATTGGGGTCACCATTATTGCTGACGGCAAGCCCGGGGCAGTAACGGACTTTGATGGAAACTTCACCATTTCAAATGCCACGGAGGAGACGGAAATCAAAGTGACCTACATCGGCTACAAGGACCAGACCGTAAAGGTGGGCAATCGCCATAAGATTGACATCGTAATGCAGGAAGACAACCAGGCGCTTAATGAGGTTGTCGTCGTGGGTTACGGAACGATGAAGAAGAGCGACCTTACAGGTTCCATCTCATCTGTCGACAACAAGCAAATCACCGCAAAGGGCGCGCCGTCGGTAATGGAGAACTTGCAGGGTACCGTGCCGGGAGTAAGCATTACGCAGTCGAGCGGGCGTGCGGGCAACTCTTTCGACATCGAGATTCGAGGAAAGTCGTCAATCAACAGCAGCCAGACGCCTCTTTACGTGGTGGACGGTGTTATTTGCGATGACATCGACTGGCTCAACCCTCAGGACATTGAGCGCATAGATGTGTTGAAAGACGCTTCGTCTACGGCCATCTACGGTTCGCGTGCCACTGCCGGTGTAGTCATTGTGACGACCAAGAGCGGCGCGTCGGTAGACAAGAATACGAGCAAGCCAACGATTTCGTATGATGGGTATTATGGCGTGACGAGCGTTGCGCGTATGCCCGACTTCATGGATGGGCAGTCGTTCTATAACTATCGTTTCAGTAAGTTTCTTGAATATGCCACAGGAACGGCATCCTCAGGCCAGCCTGTATATGCAATGACCAACTTTGCCCAGATGGCGTTGCTCAATTCCGAGACCGGAGAATATCGCTTGAAGACGTTGCTGGCAAATGGCCAGACATACGACTGGCCCGACATGGTGACAGGCAGCGGACATCAGCAGAACCATTATGTGGCCGTGAACGGCGCCACCGAGAGCGTTAGCTACCACATGGGTATAGGCTATTCTGACGAAGACGGCATTTATGACGGTGACGAGCAGAGCAAATTCAACTTCAAGGGTAGCCTCGATGCCAAGGTAAACAAGTATGTGAACGCCGGCTTCAGCTTCAACATCGCGCGTATCAACCATGACTACGCCAGTGACGATGGCGTGAGGTATGCCTACCGCATGAACCCGTTCATGCAGCCATACAACTCGGCCGGTGAACTGAACGAGAGGCCCGGTAACTATGAGGCTATGGGCTCTTCGTCGAGCTATCAGTTCTCCGACCAGCGCAGTCCGTTCCTGTATATGCAGAACGAGACCATGAATCTCCAGCAGTGGCGCGCGTTGGGAAATATCTATCTTCAGATAACTCCGTTCAAGGGGCTCAGCCTGAAGTCAACATTCTCTCCGAACTTCGATTATTCTCGTGAGGGATATTTCTATGGCACGCTCATAGGAGACGCTGAGAATACGGCGACAAAGGAGACGGAAAGGGCTTTTGACTGGACGTGGGACAACATGATAACCTACGACAACACCTTTGGCACCGACCACAGACTGAACGTCATGGGATTGTTCTCAATGCTGCATTCCGACACGGAGTACCAATACCTATATTATAATGGAGTGCTTGACGACACATATTGGTGGAATCTCAACAGTGGATCGTACAACGCCGATGAGTCTTATAACTCATATTCGGAATACAGCATGATTTCGTATGCCCTCCGTGCCAACTACACATTGAAAGACCGCTACATGTTGACGGCCACAATCCGTTGGGATGGTTCTTCAAGGTTTGCCGATGGCCACCGTTGGGGCAGCTTCCCGTCTGTGGCATTCGCTTGGCGACTTTCCGAGGAGTCGTTCATGGCCAAGACGCGCAGTTGGCTCTCCAACGCCAAGATACGCCTCTCTTATGGTGTCACCGGTAACAACAGCGGCATTGGCAACTATGCTACACAGCTGACAACATCCGGCCCTGTCTACTATCCGTTTGGCAGCACGTACTACCAGGGATATTATCCCAGTGGCATAGTGAACTCTGAGCTTTCGTGGGAGAAGTCCAACGAGTTCAACGTGGGTCTCGATTTCGGTTTCTTGGACGGACGCATACGTGGTACTTTCGACTGGTATGTCAAGACTTCCAAAGATTTGCTCTATAGTGTGGACCTGCCTTTGGAGGCTGGCGGTGTCAGCTTGACAACGAATGTCGGTTCAGTGAGAAACACGGGTGTTGAGGTTTCTCTCACTACGGATATTGTCAAGACGAAAGACTGGAACTGGAGCGCGACATTCACATTCGCACACAACAATAATGAAGTGCGTGACATCAATGGCGTGGGCGGCAGCGTGATATCGGACGACGATACCGGCAACCTTTTCATAGGCTATCCTGTCAACAACATCTATGGCTACGAGTGGGCCGGAATCGTGAGCGACAAGGATATGATTGTGCCGGACACGGAGATAGCGCGCCGGATGGGCTTTACCCCGGGTACGACAGTCAAGGAATATGAGTATTATTACAAGTGTTATGGATGGACGGAAGGCTTGCCCATAATCGTAGACCGCAACGGCGACGGGCAGTTTACTGACGAGGACAAGAAAATCTATAACATGGATCCGAAATGGACAGGAAGCATATCAACCACTGTTACCTATAAGAACTGGGACTTGTCGGCATCCTTGTACACGAAGCAGAATTACTATGTAAGCTCGGCTTTCTATGGCGAGTATCTCGGCCTTAATGATCGCGGGCGAATGAAACTTGACGTGGACTTCTATATACCGGCAGGTACGCTTATTGACTGTGACGGAGTGAACGCGGACGGTACTTACATCAATCCGGTCTATCAGGAGACTACGGTTTACGGAAGCTATCCGTTCCCTAACAACGCTGCGGCCAACAGCGGCACCGGTTCGAGCTATTGGCTTGACGGACTGAACACGTATGTTGACGCATCTTATTGGAAAGTCAAGAACATAACTCTCGGTTATACTTTCCCGAAACAATGGACAGAGAAATTCAGATGTTCATATCTGCGCCTGTATTGCACGGTGACGAATCCGTTCGTGATTACCAGCTACAAGGGCTTCGACCCTGAATGGGCAAGCGCAAGCCTGAAAGACGACGGGCCGAGTACCATCACTTGGCAGTTTGGAGCAAGCATCAAGTTCTAATTTACAATTGTTATCATGATGAAGAAGATATTATATATAGCATTTTCAGCCGCAATGATGGCGGGTGCCGGCACGTTGAGCGGTTGTTCCGACTTCCTCGATGCCGAGAACAAGACGAACGTTTCAGCTGAAGACTACTTCAGCACGGAAGATGGACTTGAAGGGCTTAGGGTGTACACGTATTCGCTGTTGAAGCCTATCGCGGCAGATTATCTGGACATGTTCGAGTGGGGCACAGACCTCTACGTGGCTACTCGTGGCAACGACCCTGGCGAACTGCACAGGTACACGCTCACTGCTGAAAACTCCACGGTGCAGAGCTTCTACACAGACCTTTACTCTCTGATAAACAACGCAAACTGCATGATTTATTATGCAAACGGCGATGGGCTCGTGATAGCCGAGGCTAAGTTCCTGCGTTGCTACGGTTATTACCTGCTGACACAGCATTTCGGCGCGGTGCCTTATGTTACGGACTACATACAAAGTGCGGAGAGAAGTTATCCGAGAACAGATCTCTCAGAGATATACACGGCATTGATAGAAGAGCTTGAGGACTTAACGAGTGACGAATACCTTCCGGCAGAAAGCCATGAGGGCTACATCAGCCGGCAGGCGGTCAACGCCTTGCTTGCCAAAGTGTGTCTGGCTGCGGGATGGGATTTGGGCACCACGCTCACAGACTCTCTATCCGGTACGTATAATATTAATGACACCCAATATTTCACTTTGGCTGCGCAGTATGCTGAAGAGGCCATGAACGGGGTCAGCCTTACGATGTCGTTCGAGGACAAATGGTCACCCGACAACGAGGGGAATGAGGAGGAGATATTCTCCGTGCAGTATGACAGGGCCGGATATCCGGGCAGCACAAGCGACGGCGGCCACGGCTTGCAGAACACCTACGGATGCTACTACGGTGACTGCACGTCTTCAGGCTACAAGTACTGCGACTCGAATATGGCTCCATCGGAAAAGGCCATTTACCTGTGGGGAGAAGGCGACGAGCGTTTTGATGCAACCTTTATGACCACGATGTACAATTATAACGGCACATGGTCTACGACTGGCTATTACGCTTATTACAATGCAAGCAATGTTGACAACTTGAACATCGGCTTGAGGTACTTCCCGTATTACACTACGGAAGAGGAGGCTGAGGCTGAGTTTGATGCCAATGTTGAGAGGTATGCAATGGACGATTGCATTAACGATGTGTCGGCATACATACTCGGCGAAGAGACTGTCATATACACGTTTAGTTCGGATGGCAGTTACACAAAGTCGACAGAAGATTATGAATTAAACTGTGTGAATGTGTATGGCACGACAGTGGTGAAGAAGTTTGACGACCCGAACACCGCACAGGAATCTCTCAATACGAGCAACGGCTACCGTGACATCCCGCTGTTCCATGTGAGCGACATGTACCTGACGTGGGCCGAGGCCGAGCTTATGGCTGGCAACGAGGGCGAGGCTCTTGAATTAGTCAATGATGTGCGTAACCGCTCGAATGCCGGTGCGTTGTCTTCGTTCTCCGCATACGAAGCAGATTATTCAAGGCCGGCAAGTTTCGGCAACATAACCGCGCTGGATGTCATTCTCGATGAGAGGGCGCGCGAACTGTTCGCAGAGAGGGACAGGTGGATGGATCTGCGCCGTACACGTCAGCTCGTAAGGTACAATGTTGCGTTCAACTCGGATATAAGCTCGATCACCGACATGGAGAATACGGCAGGCGAGGTGAAGTGGTACAGGCCAATACCGTCTGGCGAAATAAGCAACAACACGGCACTGACCTCTGACGACCAGAACCCGGGCTATTAATCAATTGCTAACAACGGATAAACTAAATAGACATGAGAAAGATTTTGTTTCCTTTGCTCTCGGCGTTTGCGCTTGGCTGCCTGTTCGTTGCTTGTGACGATGACGACTGTGAGGTGACATTCGCCAATACGCCTGAGATAGATGCTGCCGGTGTCTATGCCGGAACTTTCATGAGGATTGAAGACGGGACAACAGACACGCTTTATGCAGCCGGCACAGCGACGATAGTGCCCACAGACTCCGCTTATTGCGCAGACATCACGTTTGACTGTAGTGGAGACTTCGAGTACAACGCCACGTCTGTTACCAACATAGCCCATGCCAACGATGGCTTTGTGTTCTCAAACGCTTCCACGTCAAACGGCTTGGGGGCTGCCTTTTCGGGACGGATTGATGGTGATGGCAATCTGACGGCCTCTTTCAGCCTGACGGAGAGGTCGGGACGTCAAACCTACACCTATTACTATTCTTTCGAGGGACAGCTGCAAGGCGAGGAAGAGTCGCAAGAATGACTTTCAGATGTGCCCGGGAAATTACTTGCGGGTAGCTTCCGGGCACATCTTAATTCCAAATAATTAAAATCAACTTAATCATTAAAGACATTATGAAAAAAACATTACTCAGTGTGGCATTGGTGATGGCCGCACTTACGGTTAACGCACAGAGCTATGAGTTTGTAGCGGTAGATGCTGAGGCTCTTACTACCAGTGATGGGGTGACGCTTACCGCGGGAACGGAGGTAGCCTCGACAGAGAGTGTTACGTGTACAGTGCTTTATGACGACACCTACAAGGTTTCCGGAATGAAGGATGGCACGATTTCGTTCAACGGTGACCTGTTGGCTATTAATAGCGCCATTCAGGGCAACACCAATGGCCCGGGTACGGCAGCAAGCGCAGGCACATATCCTACTCAAGGATGTATATATAGGTTCGTTCCAAGCCAGGATGGATATATCTATGCTATTATTTCCGCTTCAGGAAACAAGTGCTATGTGGTATTTGAGGAGCAAGTACGCATACCTTACATCTTATCCATGGAGAATACGAATGATGCGTCGCCGGCTTCTTCGGTTTATGCGTATGATCTCAATGAGTTGGACGGAGCTACCTCTTATGACGAGTCTATCGACGGCTATCTTGTAACTGACGGTTATAACATACAGCAGGTTTCCCAGATTTGCGAAGGGCAGTCTGTTTCTACGACAGGCAACGGCGTGATAAAGTTCCAAGTCTTTGCCGATTGCCGTTATGACGTGCTTGCAACCGGTTCCAAGATGACTCTCGGCGGCTTCGTTTTCGACACCACGGGCGATGCCACAATCACGACAGACACCAACACTCTGCTTGACGGCGGTGAAGTTCCCGGTAGCGAAACGACAGGCATAGCTGAAGTGAATGTTGACACCGCTGCCGCTGTCGATGCTCCGGCATACAACATCGCAGGGCAAAGGGTTGACAAGAATGCCAAGGGTCTGATTATAATAAACGGAAAGAAAGTTTTCAACAAGTGATTGGCGGCGCGCTTGGGTTTGTAGTATAACCGGGCATGTTGAAAAACCGATCGTTGTTTGATAATTGAAGCGAAAAATAGTTACACTATTGAGCGTCCAGGAAGAAGTTCTTGGACGCTTTTATTTTGACATGGTGGAGGAAAAACGGGGGCAGCGGAAAATAAATGCGGATAGCCATGAACCAAAATCGGTCGATGCTTGATGCGCATTGCTCGCACGGCATCGCAAGTCGGCATTCCCGGCTCTATCAATTGTGCCAATGTATAAAGGCGGATTCCATCATGGCACAAAGGTATGACCCTTTACTGGAATCCATCCACATGGATTTTTCGCTGGCTCCACGGAAATGCATGTCTTTTTACTGTCTTGCTGATGTTGGCACGATGGGTGTGTGTACCGTCTCTGCAAGAGTTTCCATTATGTGCATGGGTATTTACTGAAATGATATTTTGAGTCGGGCATCATGGTGCGAAGGGAATCACAATAATGGCGGGATGCGCAATGGTGCACCCCGCCATTATTATTGTAAGCATTGTTTAGAAGTCTTGTCAGTTGTATCTCAGCCGTTGGCCGGGCATGAGTCGCGAACTCTTGCTTATGCCGTTGAGACGGCAGAGGGCGTTGACCGTAGTTCCGAAGCGGCGGGCTATGGCACCAAGGGTATCGCCCTTGCGCACCTTGTGGTATTTCGGAGTCGCCACAACCTCTTCTTCATCAATGTCAGCTTCCGCAAGGCTCTTGTCATCGGTGTTGGAACGGTTTTCAGCGTTCACCCCACGCAGGCGGTTGGCGATGCGTCCTTCGCGCTCATAAGTATCCTTGTGGAACATATAATAGTCGTCCACTACGTCTTGGTTTCTGAAATCAAACATCAGTGTGGGGTTGAGTGCCACGCCGCAGAGCCTTGTCTCGAAGTGAAGGTGCGACCCTGTGCTCCTGCCTGTGTTGCCGCCGAGCCCGATTGGGTCACCGGCGCGAACCTCATCGTTTTCTTTCACAAGCTGTTTTGACATGTGCCCGTAGATGGTTTCCAATCCGTTGTAGTGGCGTATCACTACATACTTGCCGTAGCCACGGGCTTCATATTTGACCATGCGCACCTTTCCACTGAATGCCGCGCGTATGGTATCACCGATGTAAACCTTGATGTCCAGTCCTTTGTGTTGCCTGCCCCAGCGCGCTCCGTAGTTGGAAGTGAGCACGCGGCTCGTGGTTGGCATACAGAAATTGCGCAGGTCTATCCGGAAAGAGTCTGGCAATTCCGTCGCGCGGTGTGCGTATTTGTTATCCCAGTCGTCATAGAGGTCGGCTGCCGGCGATTCCAATTGCTCCGTTTGGATTAGTCTGCTCAGTGCTACGGAGTCCACCGCTTTCATTTTTCTGTCTATCGGTGCCTGGCGTGCCAGTAGGTCTTGCGCTGTGGTGGGAAGTGCGCTGACCGACATAATTGTCACTATAACTGCTGTCTTTAACTTTCTAATCATTAATTCTGCCATTGTTTCAAGTGTTGGGGCGTTCATTGTGTGCGGGAAAGGCATAATAATTATAATCCAATTATAGCCATGCCATGACTCCCGTTTTGTATAGGACGTTGCAAAGATAGCAAATATTTTGTAAAAGTCGAACGCCTTAACACATTTTGTCGGATATTTAACAAATGACCGTGATAAATGATTTTTTTGGCAATTAGAAGTGAAAAAGAGTGTTGGCGTATGCCGGCATCACTCCTCTCTGCTGTTGTCGCTGTGCTCGGCGCGCCTGTCTCGTGCGAATCATGCTGTCGGAGCTAACCGGTAGAGAATGGCGGTCGGGATGTCATTAAGATATTGCGCCCCAGTTTATTTCTGTCTTGCGGAGTTGTTTCAGGCGTTCCCACAGCAATGCATAGCGGGGCTTTTGCCCCGTGGGGTCGTCGTCAATCACGCGCTGTGCCTCATCGCGCGCCATCTGCACGAGCTGTCCGTCGCGCGCGATGTCGGCAATCTTCAGGTCGAAGGCCAGCCCGCTCTGTTGTGTTCCCTCCAGGTCGCCCGGGCCGCGCAGCTTGAGGTCGGCCTCGGCTATGCGAAAGCCATCGTTGGTTTCGCACATTATGTTGATGCGCTTGCGAGTGTCTTCGCTCAGTTTGTAAGGCGTGACGAGGATGCAGTACGACTGTTCTGCGCCGCGTCCCACGCGCCCCCTCAACTGATGGAGCTGCGAAAGGCCGAAGCGTTGGGCGTCGAATATTACCATTACCGAGGCGTTGGGCACGTTGACGCCTACCTCTATCACCGTGGTGGCCACCAGCATCTGCGTCTGTCCGCTCACGAAACGCTGCATCTCAGCCTCTTTTTCTGTCGGCTTCATGCGTCCGTGCACCTTGCTGATGGCGTATTCCGGGAATGCCTCGCACAGTATCTTGTAGCCATCCTCGAGGTTCTTAAGGTCAGACTTTTCGCTCTCCTCAATCAGCGGAAACACAATGTATGCCTGTCGCCCGAGGCTTATCTGCCGGCGTATGCCATCGTAAAGGCTTCCCGTGCGGCTGTCGTAGACATGCACAGTGTGCACCGGCTTGCGCCCCGGTGGCAGTTCGTCTATGACGCTCACGTCAAGGTCGCCATAGAGAGTCATGGCCAGTGTCCTCGGGATTGGCGTCGCCGTCATCACGAGTATGTGTGGAGGGTTGTCGCTCTTGCCCCACAGCTTGGCTCTCTGGGCCACGCCAAAGCGGTGCTGCTCGTCGATTACCACGAGGCCGAGGCGTGCAAAAGTCACAGTGTCTTCTATTACGGCATGTGTGCCTACCAGTATGTTGACATCGCCGGAGGCCAATCCGTTGAGCACGTCGCGCCGCCGCTTGTCTTTCACGTTTCCAGTGAGCAGTTCAACACGTGGCGGCATTCCTTCGAGAAGGCTTCTTATGGTGGCCACGTGCTGTTCGGCCAGTATCTCGGTGGGTGCCATCAGGCAGGCCTGGAAACCGTTGTCGACGGCCAGCAGCATGGCCATCAGGGCCACGAGCGTCTTGCCCGAGCCGACATCGCCTTGCAGCAGGCGGTTCATCTGCCGCCCCGATTTCATGTCGTTGTATATCTCCCGTACCACGCGCATCTGCGCCTTGGTGAGCGCGAAGGGCAGGTTCTGCCTGTAGAAATAATTGAATGAGTTGCCCACGCGGGCGAAAACGTAACCCCTATAGCGTCGTCGGCGGTCGCTGGCATAGCGCACTATGCCCAACTGCACGTAGAAAAGCTCCTCGAACTTCAGCCGGGCGCGGGCGCGCTCCAGCTCGCGCGCATTGTGTGGATAGTGGACGATGCGCAGTGCCTTGTCGCGCGGCATGAGGTGAAGGCGTTCCGTCATCTCGGCGGTGAGCGTCTCGGGCAGCGGCGCGTTCAGCCGTTCTATCAGGCTCTTTGTCAGCCGCTCCATGGCGCGCGAGTTCAGTCCGGCTTTCTTCATGCGCTCCGTGGTGCTGTAATAAGGCTGCATCCCCATGGCCGAAAGGTCGAGATTGTCGGCGGAGTCGATGTCGGGGTGAACCACGCTTATGCGCCCATTGAACACGTTGGGCTTGCCAAAGACAACGTAAAGCGTGCCCGGTCGGTAGGTCTGGCGGGCATACTTGCCTCCGTTGAACCATGTGAGGTCCATCACGTCGGTGCCGTCAGAGAAGTGCGCCACCACGCGCTGCTTGCGCGGCCCCATGTCGAATGTCTCAAAACCAAGTATCTTGCCGCACACCTGCACGAAGGGCATGTCGCCCGTAAGCTCGCGGATGGCGTACAAACGGCTTCGGTCAACGTACTTGTACGGATAGTCTTGCAGCAAGTCGCCAAAGGTGTTGATGCCCAGTTCCTCGCTGAGCAACTTCTTTCGCGCCGGGCCTACACCCGGCAGATACTGTATGTCTTGGCTCAGTATGCTTGCCACGGTTTCTCGTCAGTGGGTGTTTGGAGATGCGAAAGTCCCGTTGCGACCTTGCATGGCGAGCAATGCCTCGGCTGTGGCAAGGTCAAGTGGCGTGGTAATCTTTATGTTCTCGCGGTTGCCATCGACAAGGGTGACGGCTTGTCCTGCCGCTTCCACCACCGATGCGTCATCAGTGAAAGCGTCGCTGTAAGGCTGTCTGTAAGCCCGCTTGAGCAACGCTATCGAAAACACCTGCGGCGTTTGCACCATCCGGTAGTCGGTGCGCGGCACCGTGCCACTGCATGCATGGCGCAGCGTCTCGACCACCGGCACCACAGGTATGGCAGCCCCCGTGCGGCGTGCTGCTTCGTAGCACTCCGCAATGACACCTGTGGCGACAAACGGGCGCACGCCATCATGCACGCCGACCACGCCATCCTCCTCGTCGGGTATGCGGCTGAGGCCGTTCCTCACGGAGTGGAAGCGCGTGGCACCGCCATCGGCCACGAGGCAATCCCCTCCGAAGCCGTAGTCGCGGCACAGTCCGCGCCAATAGTCCTGCTGTTCCCTTGGCAGCACAATGACTATCGCCATTGTGGGTGAATACTCGCGGAAACGCTCTATGGTTCGCATCAGTATCGGCCTGCCGCCCACGGGAATGAACTGCTTCGGCAACTCACTGCCCATGCGCAGCCCCTTGCCTCCGGCTACGATTATGGCGTAGTCCATCACTCGCCGCGCTCCAGCAACTGGGTGTAAATCATCCCGTCGCGCAGTTGGTCGGCCATCTCCTTGCCGACATACTGTTCAAGGATGGTGTAGCCGTATGGCAAGGCGGCTGCCGGCCCGCGCCCCGTGATGATGTTGCCGTCCACGGTGCACAGCTCGGCGGTGTACGTGGCTCCCTCCAGATATTTCTCGAAGCCGGGGTAACACGTGGCGCGGCGTCCTTTCAGCAGTCCCAGGCCGCCCAATACCATGGGCGCGGCGCAGATGGCTCCTATGCGCTTGCCCTTTGAGGCGTGTTCCACGAGAGCCTTGCGCAAGCCCTCGTGTCCGTTGAGGTTTGTCGCTCCCGGCAGTCCTCCGGGAAGCATGAGCATGTCTGCGGAGGCAGGGTCGATGTTTTCGAAGAGCAGGTCTGCCCTCACCCCCACGCCGTGGGCCGATTCCACTGTCAGGTTGCCCGTCACGCTGACTGTCTTTATCTCTACGCCGCCTCGGCGCAAGATGTCTACCGGAGCCAGGGCCTCTATGTCCTCAAAGCCCTCGGCAAGAAACTCATATACCATGATAATTTATGTTTGTGTTTGACGTTTTGTCAGTTCAATGGCGGCAATTCTCAATGTTGGTTGAGGGAGGCGCAAGGGCAACCCCGTGCCAACTGCCGGAGCGGCAATGCCGTCCGCCATGCCATCACTCCTTTTTCATTCCGTCGCGCCTGTCGCCCGTTTGTACATGTCGATTGTTTGGCGCAGTCCGAGGTACAGCGCGTCACATATCAAGGCATGGCCGATGCTCACCTCATCGACCCACGGTATGCGCTCGATGAAGAAACGGAGGTTGGCAAGGCTAAGGTCGTGGCCCGCATTGAGGCCCAGCCCTTGGCGGCGCGCTTCCTCGGCGGCGGCCACAAATGGCCTTATGGCAGCCTCGCGGTCGGTGTCGTAGCCGGCGGCGTAAGGCTCTGTGTACAGCTCCACGCGGTCGGCCCCGCACTCTTTCGCCGCGATTACCATTTCGGGGTCGGCGTCAACGAAGATAGACGTGCGTATGCCCGCTTCGCGAAACCGCCCGACCACATCGGTGAGGAAAGTGCGGTTGGCCTTGGTGTCCCAGCCGTGGTTCGACGTTATCTGCCCCTCGGCGTCGGGCACGAGCGTCACCTGCGTGGGCTTCACCTCCAGCACGAGGTCTATATACTTGCCTATTGGGTTGCCTTCGATGTTGAGCTCTGTGGTTATGAGGGGCTTGAGCCCCCTCACGTCGCTGTATCTTATGTGCCTTTCGTCGGGGCGCGGGTGTACGGTTATGCCGTCTGCGCCGAATGACTGGCAGTCGATGGCCACGCGCAGCACGTCGGGATTGTTGCCTCCGCGCGCGTTTCTGATGGTGGCCACTTTGTTTATGTTAACGCTCAATTTGGTCATATTCCGTCAATTTAAAGTCGTCATGGCACGCCATCTCGCGATAAATGTGTATTTTTGCATACGTTTGCGTGGCGTTACCAACCGCAAAAATACTAAATGTTTGCCAAACAACGGCATTTGGCAGGACTAAAGATATATAAAAAAGACATTATTTGCATGGCATCAAAGAGACTTAGGTTCGCAATATTCGGCAATGTTTTCCAGGCCAAGAAGTCAGCGTCCATACGCAGGGTGCTCGATGTGTTGGCCGACTATGGCGCCGATGTGAGCATGGACAAAGCCTTTCACGACTTCATAACATCCGGCTACGGGGCGCGCATGGCGGTACGCCGCGTGTTCACGGGCAACGATTTCACTGCCGACTTCGTTATATCCATGGGTGGCGACGGCACGTTTCTAAAGGCGGCGGCGCGCGTGGGTGCCAAGCAGATACCGATAATTGGCGTCAACATGGGGCGCATGGGCTTCTTGGCCAACGTGAGCCCCGACGGCATAGAGCCTTGCCTGATGGCCCTGCACAGCGGTGACTACGACATCGACGACCGTTCCGTGTTGCTCGCCGACATAGGCCGTGAGGCCACAGATACCGTGACGGCCCTCAACGACGTAGCCATACTGAAGCGCGACGATGCCTCGATGATAACCATTCGCGCCCACATCAACGGCCAATACCTTACCACTTACCAGGCCGATGGACTGATAGTGAGCACGCCCACAGGCTCCACGGCCTACTCGCTGAGCAACGGCGGCCCCGTCATCACGCCCGGCACTCCCGTGTTTTCGCTCACGGCGGTGGCTCCCCACAGCCTCAACGTGCGCCCGATAGTAATCTCAGACGACTCGGTGGTCACGCTCCGGGTGGAGAGCCGCAGCCACAACTTCCTAATAGCTGTCGACGGACGCTCTGAGAAATGCGCCGAGGGAACCACCATAAGCCTGCGCAAGGCACCCTACCGCGTGCGGATTGTGAAACACCCGGGCCAAAGCTATTTCGACACCCTGCGCAAGAAGATGATGTGGGGAATCGATGTGCGCGAGTGAGACAGTCGCACCGACAGCCGTTATTTCGCTATACGAGAGACATGACAAGCATCAGTGACATTTTGAATACGAAGATGCCGCGCCTTGGCACGCGCCGGACGGTGCTCTGGCTGTGGCATGCCCTGCGCGGCAACAGACTGCAGGCTGGGCTCAACGCAGCCACAGGACTGGCGGGGGTGGCCGTCAGCCTGGCTTCGGTATGGAGCGTGCAGCGTGCCATCGACATTGCCTCCGGCGCGCGCGCCGGCTCGCTCTATTGGGCAGTGGGGCTTATGGCACTGTTCATAGCCTGCGATTTCGGCCTTGACATCTGCCATGTCTGGATACGCAATATCCTTGGCATCAAGGCTCGTAACCACATGCAGCAGCGGATGGTAGACCGCCTGCTGCACTCCGAGTGGAGCGGTAGGGAACGCTACCACAGTGGCGACGTGATTAACAGGCTGGAGCAAGATGTGGCAACGGTGGCCGATTTCGTCACCGAGACGCTGCCTAACGCTCTGTCCGTGGCCGCGATGTTTGTCGGAGCTTTCCTCTATCTTCTGCACATGGACGCTGTGCTGGCCATAGCCACGGTGGCTATCCTGCCGCTGTTCATGCTGTTGAGCCGCATCTATGTGGTGCGGATGCGCAAGTTCACGCGGCGCGTGAGGCGTTGCGACAGCCGCGTGCAGGGCTTGCTGCAGGATGCCGTGCAGCACCGCATGCTGATAAAGACGCTCGAGTGTGCCGCCGTCATGGTGAGCCGCCTCGATGCGGGGCAGGCCTCGCTGCGCCGCCACGTGCGCCGGCGCACGGTTTTCTCGGTGCTCTCCAACCTCATGGTCAACGCGGGCTTCTCAATCGGATATCTCGTGGCTTTTCTCTGGAGCGCGGTGCGGCTGTCGCACGGTGCCATAACTTTCGGAGGCATGACAGCTTTCCTGCAGCTCGTGTACCGCATACAGACGCCCGCACGCGACCTCGCGAAACTGGTACCGGCGTTCGTGGCGGCGGTCACCGCCGCCGAGCGGCTCATGGAGCTTGAGGACATGCCTTGCGACGACTGCGACAGCCCCCAACCATTGGACATGCCTTGCGGCGTGCGCCTTACAGGCGTGACTTACGCTTATGGCGATGGCAAGCGCAACGTGATTGACAACCTGTCTTTCGATTTCCGTCCCGGCACCTGCACCGCCATCCTCGGCAAGACGGGCGCCGGCAAGACCACGCTGATAAGGCTCATGCTCGCGCTCGTGCGTCCGCAAGGCGGCAGGATAGAGCTTTACAACGCCCGCGAGAGCGTGGACGTCACTGCCGGCTCGCGGTGCAACTTTGTCTACGTGCCGCAAGGCAACACATTGCTGAACGGCACCATACGGTCGAACTTGCTGCTGGGCAACCCATCTGCCACCGAGGCCGACATGGAGAAGGCTCTGCGGATGGCCTGCGCCGACTTTGCGCTCACGCTGCCCGACGGTATCGATACCGCCATCGGCGAGGACGGCGGGGGCATCAGCGAGGGACAGGCGCAACGGATAGCCATAGCCCGCGCACTGCTCAGGGACAGAGGCGTGATGCTCTTCGACGAGGCTACGAGCGCGCTCGACCCGGCCACCGAGAGAATGCTGCTTCACAACATTCTCGGTTCGCGCGACAAGACGGTAATCTTCATAACCCACAGGGCGGCAGTGATGGAATATTGCGACAGTGCCCTGCGGCTCGGGTAGATTGCTTTCCGGCTGTGACGCTCTCCATTTGGGCGATTCCGCATCGAATGGGTTTGTTTTTTGGATTCAACGCGCCGGCCGCAAGCACGCCAATCCACATGGTTATCAATGGTTAAAAACGTTAAACATCGTGGTACAAAAGGCTTGCGAGATTCGCGTCCGGCAAAAGAACAAAGCCTTTGTCCGCAAATGGCACGAAAATGGGCGTGCAATCTTAACGGCTTGATTGTCAGGTAATCAATTGTCGATATGCAATGGTAGTGCAATGCCTCGTTGCCCAAGACATCCGCAAGATGGCGATAGAACAGGTAAATGTATAGATGAAAACGATGCGAAACAGGCCGTATCGCATCGCAAAACGCACCATATCGCAATGCCAAACGGCCCATATCGCAGCGTAAAACGGTATGTTTCGTTCCGCGTTGCCACGAACAAGGCGTTTTCATTCGCTTTTTCCGTCTCGGCGACATCTATTTTGCGCAAAAATCAAATGTTAAAAGGTGAATCCCGGCAGCGCACTTTCCCGTTCCGGCTTTGTCGCCTCAATGCCGGATTGGCCGTCAGTGCCGACACCGACCGCGCGTTTGTTCCGTCCGGGATGCTATGCCCTGTGGCGAGCGGCGCGCCATTTCGCGCGACTTCCGCGGGCGCATCGCGGCCCAATGCCGTTTCGCACTCTTCAGGGAATCAAGGCGACATAACAAAAAGAAAGCAAAAAGACAAAGTTTTTCGCCTTTTTACTTGGCGTTAATCCGAATTTTGTCTATTTTTGTGGAGACCAAATGACATAATGACACAACAACTTTCAACCTTTATAAAAACCGTTTACTATGGAAGTGGAAAAAATAATGCAGGAACTGGAGCAGAAGCATCCGGGCGAACTTGAGTACTTGCAGGCCGTAAAGGAAGTTCTCATATCAGTGAAGGACGTCTACAACCGTCATCCGGAGTTTGAGAAAGCAAAGATTATAGAGCGCATAGTGGAGCCTGAGCGTGTAGTGACGTTTCGCGTGCCGTGGGTGGACGACAGCGGCGAGGTACACGTAAACCTCGGCTACCGCGTGCAATTCAATAGTGCCATAGGCCCTTACAAGGGCGGGCTTCGCTTCCACCCGTCTGTCAACCTGTCCATACTGAAGTTTCTCGGCTTTGAGCAGACGTTTAAAAACGCGCTGACCACGCTGCCCATGGGCGGCGGCAAGGGCGGGGCGGACTTCTCCATCCGCGGCCGCTCCGACAATGAGGTAATGCGCTTCTGCCAGTCGTTCATGACAGAGCTGTATCGTGTGATAGGTCCGGAAGAGGACATCCCGGCCGGCGACATCGGCGTTGGGACACGCGAAATAGGCTATCTCTTCGGCATGTACAAGAAGCTGACGCATCGCTGGAACGGCGTGTTGACGGGCAAGGGTCTCGAGTGGGGCGGCTCACGCATACGCCCCGAGGCCACGGGCTACGGCGCGCTGTATTTCGTCAACCAGATGTTGCAGACCCACGGCCACGACATGAACGGCAAGACCATAGCCATCAGCGGCTTCGGCAACGTGGCGTGGGGAGCCGCAAAGAAAGCCGTTGAGCTAGGGGCAAAGGTGATAACCATCTCAGGTCCCGATGGTTATATCTACGACCCCGCCGGCCTTGACGACGAGAAGATAGACTATATGCTTGAGTTGCGTGCGAGTGGCAACGATGTGTGCGCCCCATACGCCGACGAGTTTGCCGACTCCGAGTTCCGTCCGGGGCGCAAGCCGTGGGAGGTGAAGTGTGACATTGCCTTGCCTTGCGCCACGCAAAACGAACTGGACGGCCACGATGCCGACATGCTGCTGGCCAACAAGCCGCTGTGCGTGGCCGAGGTCTCCAACATGGGATGCACTGCCGAGGCTGCCGAAAAGTTTGTGGCAGCCAGGCAGCTTTTCGCTCCAGGCAAGGCCGTCAACGCAGGCGGCGTGGCCACTTCGGGCTTGGAACTGACGCAAAACGCTATGCGCCTGAGCTGGAGCGAGGCCGAAGTCGATGACAAACTGCACTACATCATGCACAACATCCACGACCAATGCGTGAAATACGGACGTGAGGTCGATGGCTACGTGGACTATGTGAAAGGCGCAAACATAGCCGGATTCATGAAAGTTGCCAATGCCATGATGGCACAAGGCGTAGTATAAACAATATTAAGGAGAAGTGGATTTCAGAAGGATTCGCCTGACTTTTGTATTGGTCGCTTGTGGCTTTGCCGCGCTCGCAGCACAGGAGGTGCAGCGTGGCAAAGCCTCTTATTACTCAAAGAGAGCTACCGGGGCACGCACGAGCAGCGGAGAGAGACTGCACCACGACAGTCTTACGTGCGCCCATCGCACCTATCCGTTTGGCACAATGCTTAAAGTGACCAACCCGGCCAATGGCCGCTCGGTGGTGGTTCGCGTCACTGACCGCGGCCCCTTTGTCAGAGGCAGGATTATAGACCTGTCGTGGCGTGCGGCCAAGGAGTTGGGCATACTCGTCCAGGGTGTGGCAACGGTGGAGGTGGTGCGTGCCGACAAGATTGTCGTGCCGTTTAAGCCGAGCGATGACGAGGATTTGTTGGAGCTGGACTTCCAGACATCCGGCATGGACGACCTGCTGAGGCCTACGTGGAGCGAGATGAAAGCTATGAACGACCGGAACGAAGACAATGGCGACGACGACCGGCAGGAAACAAAAGATGACGGGACTCAATAATTGACCGACAGCTTGTGACGCTGCCGGATGGACTTCCGCAAAGTCTCGGCACGCCCTGTCGGACACACCTCGTTGCCGTTGCGGCTGCGCTATTTGCGCTTGACCGCTATGCGTAACTCTTTCACTTGCGACGTAATCTCGCGGTCGCCCTGCACGACGGCCACTTTGATGGCAATCATCCCATCCTTTACGCGCGAGTCGGCATATACGGTTGCCGTGTAGCGCACGCCGCGCCCGGGGGCGATGCTTCCCACTCTGACCGGCGGTGATATGTGAATGTGCTTGTTGCCTGTGGTTTCCACCACGATGGGATTAACGTCGTAAATCGTGACTCCGGAATTGTTCATGACCTCAAACGTAACCTTTCCGCTTTCGCGGCGGCTCAGCGCGCCATCGCCATTCCCATCGGCAAAGGTTACGTTGCGCACCACTATGCCTTTGTTGATGGCCGTTTTGTAGCCCGGCAACGCCGTTTTCAGCTCATTGACCGACAATGTGTACGATTCGCCGGCATCCGGACTTAAGTCTGTATACACTCCATCTTCATACGATTGCTGCCCGTCATCATCGGCAGTCTCAAACTCTATTCGGTCATCGCCGCTGTGCGTGGGGTCAAAGCCGCTCTCGTCGTCGGCATTCTGTGACGCCACATACGCGCTCCCCGACGAATTGGCGTTGCCGTAACCATAGTTGTAGTCGCCATAGCGCGCCCTGCGGTAGCTCATGTATTGGTCATACTGCTCTTGCTTTGCGTCGTCGATGGCCGACCCTATGCCTGCCCCGACAGCCGCTCCGCTTGCCATGCCAATTACGGTGCCTATGTCTCTGCCTCGCGGGCCGCCTGCTGCGCCGCCTATGGCCGAGCCGAGTATGGTGCCAAAGGTCGCGCCCGTCATGGCTCCTTGCCCTGTGTACGTGTCGCAACCGCTGAGTGTCATGGCTGCGCAAAGCACGATAATTATGCTCTTCTTCATGTCATTGCAGTTTGAATTGTGCGGCTAAAGTACGAATAATATTCCAAAGCGGCAAGATAAAAAACGTGAAAAGGTGTTGTAGTGTGAACAAAAACTAAATAAGAATCAGGCTGTTAGGGTGGGGCTGCTTGTCAATGCGCCATTGCTCTCTCTTCAATTTAAAGTGTCATTAGGCTTTGTTCTCCATCACATGCCCATGCGATGCCGGGCGGTGGCGGCCTGCTTGCATAACAATGCCGCACATGCGCCATTAGCGTGCGCAATGTGCGGATTCATGGTTCGCCCCATGAAACAGCACAGCCACACTGCGGCATTCCTCCAGAGTGTGGCTGCTGAAAAATGATGGTCATACCTGACGGCAGGCACTCCCGTCACAATGGCTTCGCCATCATGTAAGGAATGCCTGCGGAAAGGCTTCACTTGGGTTGCTCTGCGTCAAGTTTCTCTATGGCACCGGTTGCCGGACTGAGCGTGAGGTGGGTGGTGAACCGCTTGTTGAACAGCTCGCCACTGAGTAGCTCCGTATATCCGTATTGGGCTGCGCTCGTCTCATAGGAATCGTAGACGCCGGCTCCCTGATACAGTGTAACGGTGATTTTTCCCGGTATGTTTACGTAGATGCCGTCTTCGCGGCCTTTCTTTTTGGTGTTGGTGGCAGCCTCGGGCGACATTTCGGGCAGGTTCTGCTCATCGGTAACCGTTATGTAATAAGGTGCTCCAGAAAGGTCGTCATTGTCCACAACGCCGCGTTTCTGCGAGAGGCGGAAAAGCACTTGCCGCTCCATGCCCCGCTGCGGGCACAGCGTTACGGTGTATTCCATGGTATCTTTGACCGTGGTTCCGGTGAAGAGCTGCGTCAAGGCGCGGTCTTGTTCGTCGAGGTTGGCCAGCATTATGCGCAGCTGCTCGCCGTCTTTTGGCATGTAGTCGGCCTCGCCTCGGTTCAGGTAATTCTTGCTGTCGCGTATTTCGAATATCTCTTGCGCGGTCAGCTCAGCCATCTTGGCGGTGCTCCCGGCGGTTAGCACGTCCTCACTGAGGTAGGTGCGCGGGTTTTGTTGTGTCGGTTTGGGTGCTGACTTAAACGGCACTGGGAGCACAATCTTCGATGGGGTGGCGTTGATTGCCAGCAGAGTGCCGTCATTTGCCAGTGATATGTTTGACGCGGCGCTCTTGGCATTGAACTTGACGGCGTATGCCTTGGTCTTGTCGGCTTCGCCGTATGTCGTCATCCCTATGTCGATAATGCGGTAGCTGACGTCCGTCTCCTCTTTCACATCCGTCAGCCGCATGTATCTTGCGGCATATTTGCAAAAGTCGCCTGGCGTATAAGTGGTTTTTTCAACCAGTACGGAGAAGCGCAACACAGTCTTGGGGAGGAAATAGACAGCTCCCTCTGTCGTGACTCCCGGCTTATAAGTGCTTATTTCTGTCTGGGCACATGCTCCGCATCCAATCATGAGCAGTCCCGCCATAAAAAACTTTCTCATATTAATTTGCGTATGTGGTTGGGTAAGCTATCTGTTGGTGAACCGCCGGAAAGCATGTGGCAGATACCTGATGATGTCGCCGGCGACAAGGCTTTCCTTGCCAAGGTCGCGGGCGGCGAGGTCACCGGCCAGCCCGTGCAGGTACATGCCCACGAGGCAGGCGTCAGCCTGTTTGTAGCCCCTGGCCAGCAAGGCGGTTATTATGCCGGTAAGCACGTCGCCGCTGCCTGCTGTGGCCATGCCCGCATTGCCAGTGGGATTGAATGCCACGCTTTTGTCGGGCATACACAAAGCCGAATAATGTCCCTTGATAATGATGTAGGCTCCGAGCCGCTCGGCCAGGTTGCACGCCTTGACTATGCGCTCGTAGCCATCGGCGCAGTGGCCGCACAGGCGGTCGAACTCCCTCGGGTGGGGCGTGAACACCATGCCTTTCGGCAGCTGTTGCATCCATGCGCGGTGGTTTGACAGAATGTTGAACACATCGGCATCGGCCACTATCGGGCATTGCGCGAGCCTCAGCTGTCCGATCATGGCTATGGCCGTGGTCTCGCTACGCCCCAGTCCGGGGCCTATGCCCAACGCGCTGAAGTCTCGAGTGTCTACGGCTTCGGAAAAAACGGCTTCGTCGGAATCCGCTTGGACCACGGCTTCCGGTACCGACAGCTGCAGCAATAGGTTGTTGCACTTGGGCGTGTGAACCACCACCTTGCCCACACCGGAGCGCAAGCAGGCGCGCGCAGCCAGTACGGCCGCTCCGCCCATGCCTTGGCTGCCCGCCACGAGCAGTGCCGTGCCCATGTTTCCCTTGTGGGAATAGTCATTGCGTCCCTTGACAAGTGGGCGCACTTCGGCCTCTTCCACTATGCGGTAGCGTGCGTCAATCATGGCCATTCCCTTCTCGCTGAGGTGTATGTCAAGCACTTTCAGCCTGCCGATGTATTGTTGGTTCTCCGCGAAGAGGAACGACAGCTTCGGTGCCTGGAGCGTGAGCGTGAGGTCGGCGCATATTATGTGGGCACTGATATTGCCTGTGTTGTCCTCAGCCATAAGCCCCGACGGCAAGTCGATGCTAACCACCGAGGCCGCCGAAGCATTGATATACTTCACGAGCAAGGCGAAGCCGCCCGACAGGGGCTTGTTGAGTCCGGAGCCAAAGAGGCCGTCGATTACCAGCATTCCTTTCTCAAGCTGCGGTGGGTCGAACTCCTGTGTCACCTCAAAGAAGCCTTTCAAGCGTTTCATGGAAACCAGCCTGTCTTTATTGGTGGCGCAATCTTCTGACAGATGGCCACTTGTGTTGAACAGGTATGCCGTCACTTCATAGCCTCGCTCTACCAGCATCCGGGCTGCGGCCAGTGCGTCGCCTCCATTGTTTCCTGGCCCGGCGAACACCACCACGGGCACCGAGTCGTTCCATTCTTCCACTATCGAGCGCACAATGGCCTCTGCCGAACGCTCCATCAAGTCAATGGAATCCACAGGTTCGTGCTCTATCGTATATTTGTCCAGTTCGCGCATCTGGACGTTGGTGAAAATCTTCATACGTGCAAAAATACAAAATTAATGCTAACCGATGGGTATGCTTTGGCAGATTTTTAGTAATTTTGCGACAAAATATCTAAAATCCAAAGATGGGAATAGTCAAAATCCATGACAAACTGTTTGAGACCTCAATTAGGGAGACGGAAATAAAGCGGCGCGTAAAGGCCGTTGCGGAAGACATAAACCGCGACATGGCGGGCAAGAACCCGCTGTTGCTGGCGGTGCTCAATGGCGCATTTGTCTTTGCCGCCGACCTGATGAGGGAACTGACCATACCATGCGAGATTTCGTTTGTGAAGCTCGCGTCATATCAGGGCACCACATCCACCGGCAAGGTGAAAGAGGTCATTGGCATCAACGAAAACTTATCGGGACGCACGGTGATAATAGTGGAGGACATTGTTGAGAGCGGGCACACCTTGAAGCAGATGACAGAAAGCCTCGGAACGCGCAATCCCGCTTCCGTGCACATCTGCACCTTGCTCCAAAAGCCCGACAGACTGGAAGTGCCTCTCGACATAGACTACGTGGCATTCAAGATTCCCAATGACTTCATAGTGGGCTATGGGCTTGATTACAACCAGCAAGGCAGGCAGCTGCGCGACATATACACGCTGAAAGGCGATGCCTGACGGCATGGGAAAGTCAGCATGAGAGGACTGCCGCAAGCACAACACGACAAAACAAACAACAAATAAAGACAACAAGATGAGGAACATAGTGATATTCGGCGCGCCCGGTTCCGGCAAGGGAACACAGAGCGATTTCATAATAAAGAAATACGGACTGGGACACATTTCCACGGGTGACGTGCTGCGAAGCGAGATGAAAAACGGCACCGAACTGGGCAAGACGGCCAAGGGCTACATCGACAACGGACAGCTGATACCCGACGAACTGATGGTAAGCATATTGGCAAGCGTCTACGACAAATTCGGCAGCGACCACCAAGGGGTAATCTTCGACGGTTTCCCACGCACCATACCGCAAGCCGAAGCCCTGAAAGCCATGCTTGGAGAGCGGGGACACAAGGTGGCCGCCATGATAGAACTTGACGTGCCGGAAGACGAACTCATGGCGCGCTTGCTCAACAGAGGGCGCGAGAGCGGACGCTCCGACGACAACGAAGAGACAATAAAGAAGCGCCTTGACGTCTACCACAGCCAGACGGCGCCGCTCATCGAGTGGTACGAGAAGGAGGGAATCCGCCACCACATCAATGGGCTCGGCGACCTCGACCGTATCTTTGCCGACATCTGTTCGGTCATAGACAACTTACAATAAGGCAGATGGCAGAATCCAACTTTGTAGATTACGTCAAGATATACTGTCGCTCCGGCAAGGGTGGGAGAGGCTCCATGCACCTGCGCCACGCCAAATATCAGCCCAATGGAGGCCCCGATGGGGGCGATGGGGGGCGCGGCGGCAATGTCTACCTGCGCGCAAACCACAACTATTGGACACTGCTCCACCTGCGCTACGAGCGTCACATAAGGGCCGGGCACGGCGGCGACGGCGGTCGTGACAAGTGTCACGGCAATGACGGGAAGGACGTTTACATCGATGTGCCATGCGGCACGGTGGCCTACAATGCCGAGACGGGCAAGTACATCTGTGACGTGTCACGCGACGGACAAGTGGTCATGCTGCTCAAGGGTGGGCGCGGCGGCCTTGGAAATTTCCAATTCCGCACAGCCACCAACCAGGCTCCGCGCTTTGCGCAGCCTGGCGAGCCGATGCAGGAGATGACCGTCATACTCGAACTGAAGCTCCTGGCCGACGTGGGGCTTGTGGGATTTCCAAACGCCGGCAAGTCAACACTGCTCTCGGCACTGTCGAGCGCGCGCCCCAAGATAGCCAATTACCCATTCACCACGCTTGAACCTTCGCTCGGCATCGTGGAGTACCGCGACCGCCAGTCGTTCGTGATGGCCGATATTCCGGGCATAATCGAGGGCGCGAGCGAAGGGCGCGGTCTCGGCCTTCGCTTCCTGCGCCACATAGAGCGCAATTCACTGCTCCTATTCATGGTGCCGGGCGACACCGATGACATAAAGCACGAATACGAGATACTGCTCAATGAGTTGCGCAACTTCAACCCCGAAATGCTTGACAAGCACCGCGTACTGGCTGTCACCAAGGCCGACCTGCTTGACAGCGAGCTGATAGACATGTTGGGCGAGACGGTGCCGACAGATATTCCCGTTGTGTTCATATCGTCTGTTACCGGCCAGGGGTTAAGCGAACTGAAAGATATGCTCTGGCAAGAACTCAATAGCGAGAGCAACAAACTGAAGGATATAACCGCTGAAGATACCCTCGTGCACCGCGACAAGGACATGGGCACGGTGGCCGCCGAACTGGCCGCCGAGGGAGAAGACGGCGAAATAGTGTTCGTGGACGACGACGGGACGACGTCAGCCGCTTCCGTCGATGATTACGACGATTACGAATACGACGATTTGGAGGGACTGAATGTCTGAACCGCAGTTGCTCCGCTATGACCTCGGGGCGGATGTGCTGGCTTTCAGCACCACGCGCCACGGAGGCTGTGGCAGCGGTAATTATGGTGGGTTCAACATTAACCGACACTGTGGCGACGACATAATGTCCGTGGAGAAGAACGCCGCGTTGCTATGCGGCACAATCAGCATAGACGCGGCCCACCTCGCAATGCCCCGCCAAGTCCACGGAACTGAAGTGAGGGTCGTGGACGAGACGTTTGCCGCATTGCCCGCCGCCTCGCGCGAACAGACGCTCGATGGCGTTGACGCTGTAATGACATGCGCGTCGGGCTTGTGTGTCGGGGTGTCGACGGCAGACTGTGTGCCCATCCTGCTCTATGACGCTGCTCACCATGCGTGTTGCGCCGTACATGCCGGATGGCGCGGCACAGTGGCCATGATAGCGGCAAAGGCTGTGCGCGCCATGACGGCGGCCTACGCCACGCAGCCGCGCGACCTTCGCGCTTGCATCGGGCCATCCATATCATTGGAGCGGTTTGAGGTGGGCGATGAGGTGTGGCAAGCCTTTGCCTCGGCGGGATTCGACATGAAGCGGATAAGCCGCCGCTACGACAAGTGGCACGTAGACCTTTGGGAGTGCAATCGTCTGCAACTGGCAGAGGCCGGCCTTGCGCATGCGAACATCCATGTGGCCGGCGTATGCACATACTCTCATGCCGACGATTTCTTCTCGGCGCGCCGCCTCGGCTCCGCGTGCGGGAGGATTTTCAGCGGGATAATGACAGGAAGAGTGACAGATTGGAAACTGACAAGAGAGAATGGGACTAAGGAAACTTATCACGGCGGCCATTGTGGTGGTCACAATGACATCGGCATATTCCGACAGTTTTACGCCGATGGAGCAAAAGCAAATAAGCGTTCCCACGCCGGGACTGTTTGACAAAGCCGACGCTTTCATCATCGACTTTGCCACGATGCGCCCTGCCGACTACTGCTTCCCGTTGCCCGTGGGCAAGGCAAAGGCGGTGAAAGGCAACATGCTCGAAATCACTGCCACCGAAGGCGATGAGGTAAAGGCCATGTTCGATGGCACGGTACGCCTTGCGCGTCACATCTCTTCGTTTGGCAACGTGATAGTGGTACGCCACGACAACGGCCTCGAAACTGTGTATGGCAACAACGCGCAAAACCTTGTCAGCGTGGGGCAGCACGTGGAGGCCGGCCAGACCATAGCCGTAGTGGGCTCTCGCGACGGGCAAGCCGGATGCACATTTGCCATAATGGTTAACGGCGGCTGCATCAACCCGGCGACGCTGCTCAACCCGGAAAACCACCGCCTGCTGCGCCAGACCATACTATGCAAGAAAGCCGGGCGGCTGGTCAGCGTCAGCGTGCTGCATTCCAACACTGACGGCAATGCCACGGATGGCGAGGAAGAGCAGAAGAAACAGATAGACTTCGATATAGACCCCTTTGCCGACGGCGACAATTTCAGCATAAACCTTGCCAACTTGTCGCCAGGGGAATGGTGCTATCCGCTGCAAGACAGCAAGGTGATAAGCCGTTACGGCATACGCAACGGACGACGCCACACTGGCGTGGATCTGAAGACGAAGCCCAACGATGAGATACACGCGGCTTTCGACGGCGTGGTAACAATGTCGCAGCGTTACTATGCCTACGGCAACTACATCAAGATAAAACATGCCAATGGCATTGAGACATGCTACAGCCACAACAGCAAGAACCTCGTCAGCAAGGGAGACACTGTGAGGGCGGGGCAGGTGATAGCCCTCACGGGGCGCACGGGGCGTGCCACCACGGAGCACCTGCACTTCGAGTGCCGCATCAATGGCATTACGTTTGACCCAGCAAAGATATTCGATTATGCCAACCACTCCATAAAGATGGAGCTGCTCACGTTCACCAAACGTGGCAACGGCATCACCATAAAGTCTGACAATAACTACATGGCCAAAGGGAAATGAATTTCATGGCATGACTGTTATGGCATAAGTCCGTTTAAGGCATTGTGGCATCACGCGAAAAGATAGTTAGGCCTCCGCTCCTTTTGCCTCTCATGGTAACGGGGCGGAGGCCTTTTTGTGCCCTCATGCCGCAGCCACTGTGGCTGCGGCAAATCCGGAAGTAGCCTTGCGATGCCCCGCCATGTCACCGCATTCTGATGCTTTTTTGTAAAGATATTTCGCAGCGTAACTGATACATGCCCTCCATTCTGTGCAAAGCTGTAACCGTCTGACTGTCAGTGAGTATGCAATACATGCCGTTTTGCGTTCCAAAACGACCCGTTTCGCAACGCAAGACGGGCCGTTTCATGAAGCGAAACGGCCCGTCTTGGAACACAAAGCGGCGCAAACCGCATTTGCCTGCGGCATATTGTAAAGATTGTTTACTGTTGCGGCAGCCCTGCCGATGCAGTGCTACGGAGCGGCAATTCCGCAGTGCGGCTTTCTTTCCTGCCCGGCGTCAAATCTTGTCGAGGGCTTGGCGTATGTCGTTTATGATGTCGTCCGCATCCTCGATGCCCACGGAAAGGCGGATTAAGTCAGGGGCTATGCCGGCCTCACGCAGCTGTTCGTCAGAGAGCTGGCGATGGGTGTGGCTGGCGGGTTGGAGCACGCAAGTGCGGCTCATGGCTACGTGGGTCACGATGCTCACCATCCTTAGTGAGTCCATAAACTTCACGGCGGTGTCGCGGTCGCTCTTGCTAAGGCCGAAGGCGAGCACGCCGCAGCTTCCGTTGGGCAGGTATTTCTCGGCCAGCGCATGATATTCGCTGTCGGCCAGACCGGGATAGTTGACCCATGCCACACGCGAATCGCCATGCAGGAACTCGGCAACGCGCTGCGCGTTCGCGCAGTGTTGGCGCATGCGCAGGTGGAGCGTCTGCAAACCGATGTTGAGCAGGAAAGCGTTCATGGGCGCGGGGCTGGAGCCGAGGTCGCGCATGAGCTGCGCCACGAGCTTGGTGACGTAGGCCATTTGGCCGAACGATTCGGCAAACACCAGTCCATGATACGACATGTCGGGGCTGCACAGGCCCGGATAGCGGTCTGCATGGGCCATCCAGTCGAAGTGCCCGCTGTCAACCACGCACCCGCCCACTTGTAGCGCGTGCCCGTCCATGTACTTGGTCGTGGAGTGCGTCACTATGTCGGCGCCCCACTCAAACGGGCGGCAGTTGATGGGCGTGGCGAAAGTGTTGTCAATCACCAATGGCACGCCGTTGGCATGAGCCAGCCGCGCAAACCTCTCTATGTCGAGCACCCTGCACCCCGGGTTTGATATGGTCTCTCCGAACAGGGCCTTGGTGTTCGGGCGGAAGGCTTTTTGCAACTCGTCATCGTCGGCCTCGGGGTTTACAAACGTGCAGTCAATGCCGAACTTCTTGAGCGTCACGCCGAAGAGGTTGTACGTGCCGCCATAGATGTCGTTGAAAGCCACTATGTGGTCGCCCGCTTCGCAGATGTTGGCCACCGCGTAGAAGTTGGCGGCCTGTCCCGACGATGTGAGCACGGCTCCCACTCCACCCTCAAGGGCAGCAATCTTGGCTGCCACGGCATCGCTGGTGGGGTTTTGCAGGCGTGAATAGAAGTATCCACTTTTCTTAAGGTCGAAGAGCATGGACATCTCTTCGCTGTCGTCATACTTGAATGTGGTGCTCTGGACAATCGGCGGCTGCACAGGCTCACCGTTTTTGGGGCTCCATCCCGCATGTATGCAAAGCGAAGCCGGCTTCAGTTTCCTTTCCATTGTCATTATGTATTAAGTCTTTTCGCATGGCCTCCACAGAGACTTCGGAGGTCATTCAGCGTGCAAAGTTAGCGGAATTCGCGCATAACGGTTCAAGGCAGTCGCCTATAAATCCAACAAATTATAATACTTTTGCAAAAGAGGTGTCCTTTGCATGTCGGGCAATGAGCCCGGTCGCTTTCGTTCGTGGCGATTGGGTCGCGACATGCTCGGAAGACGTAGATGTTGCGGAGTGGGCTGTCATTTGCCGACGCAAAAACTAAAAAGGCCGACCACAAAAGATATTTTGGGTCGGCCTCAATGCGCGGTGGCGCAGACTATTTCACCACGTATTTGCGGTTGTCGATGATATAGACACCACGCGGCAGCCGCTCGAGAGTCTCGCGAGTGGCCTCAGATGTGACGAGCAAGCCTTGGATGGTGTACACCCTTACCTTGCGCCCGCTGCCGATGGCATCGGCGATTGATGTTGCTTCGCCAATGCTTATGGCATAGGGAGATGCGATGCAGCCCAGTACGTCGTCGCAGAAAGCGGGCATAGTGGCGGAGGTGAACGTCTCGCCGGTGGCCACATCCTCTATCACGAACGACACTGTGGCCGGCGCGTCGCCATAGACCGTGATGTAATGCTTGCCGTCGATGGCTTGGCTCACTCCGCGCTGCTCGCCGTCAACCATGGCGGTTATGCTGAAACCATCGCCCTCAAGCGGCGCATCGTTGCGGTAGAGACACGCCGTAATGTTCATTGTTGCGGGATACTGGCGCATGTAAGCCTGGGGTGCCGACGTGCCGCCGCCCGGCAGGGGTGCCGTTGGGGCACTGCTGAACTCAAGGGTCTTGTCTGTTGCAGACTTGTAGAGATAGGCACTGCCCGGCTCAAGAGTTGAGATCGTGCCCGTCCACGTGCCCCCGTCATACTCGGCGAAGCCGGCCTGCGATGCGATGACATCGCCATCGTCGGCATTGACGATGGCCGACGACAGCGTGGCGGCCTCGGAATATGGGCACGGCAACCAGTTCCAGCCCGCCGCCACAACGATGGGCGCGGCAGTTGCATCATACATGGTGCCACTGAACGACAGTACGAAAGGCAGTGTGGCCTCAACCTTATAGCCGCAGCCGGGAGTCAGCGAGTCTGTGTCGAGGTCGATGCCGCCGGCATCTGTCGCTCCATTGTCTGCGCGTCCTAATATGCGCGAGGCATACGTGAAAGCGTCGGTGGCCAGAGGCTCGGATAAATAGGATGATATCCAGTTCCAGCCTTGGAAAAGCGACAGCCGCTGGCTGTACACCCGGCGCACAAACGAGGCGTCTATGTACATGTCGGCGTTTACGGTCACGGCAAGCGTGTCGGTGGCATTGTCCACGGTGTCGCCGTTGACGGTCCAGCAGACAAAGGCATGGTCGGCATCCGGCATGGCCGTGAACGATAGCTGTTCGCCATATTGATAAATGCCGCCATAGTCGCCGGTCACGGTGCCTCCGCCATCGGATGATGTAATCGTCACGGTATGCTGTGTGGGCACGAAGTTTGCCACCACGTCCATGTCGCCGATGACGACATTGGTGATTGTTGCTCCGGAGTCAACTTCCACGTCATTGACGGTCCAGTAAGAGAAAGCGTAGCCCTCTGCGGGCACTGCCATGAGCGTGACGGTGGAGCCATACTCGGCCTCGCTCTCCGCCTGTGCCGGCTCTGACAGGGCAGTGGCGGAAGCCCCGGCGGCTGTCATAATTGTGCCGGCCTCGGCCGGCGTTACATCCGTTGAGAGCCTTACAAATCCACCGAGGAAGAGCGACCAGCCCACCGACTTGCCACTGCTGCCATTGAAGCCTTCGGCGTCGGTTATGTTTGCCGTCTGCACCGTGAGGGTATAGTAGCCATTGCCGACAGTGTCGTTGAAGCGCGATAGGTCGAGCCTGAACGTCTTGTTGTCATCGGTTGAGATGTCTACCGTTGAAACGTCCTGCCGCACGCCCTCGACGGATATGGTTATGTCGTCAGTGGTGAATGTGGCGGGGGCGATGGTTTTGTTGAACATCACGTCTACATAGGCCACAGGCTCGAACGCCACGCCGGAGGGTACGCCGTCTATCGAGGCCACGGCGAGCACGAGGGTCGGCGCAGGCTCAAACGTAAGCGTGTAGGTCTGGGGTGTGAGGCTCCCGAAGTCGTCGGCAAAGTGGAGGCGGTTTTCGTAAAGCGGATCCTTGCCGTCGCGCAGTGTGCGGTCGGTCTGCCAGAAATTGCGCAGGCTTACGGTCTTGCCATCGCTGTTGCGCGTCACCGCCACGAGTTCGGACAGTCCATAGGTGGGGTCGGTGATGTTGCCGTAGTTCCACCCAAGGGACGACGGACTGACAGTGAGCGTATATTCCGTGTCGGACACCTTGGCGATGGACGATGAGCCGACTGCGGCCACAGTCTCTACGCTGCCATCGGAGAGGTAGAGCATGTCGGGATAGTCGTTGATGTCTTCTATGTCGTTGGTCATGAAGCCCACGAGGTCGCCATCGCCAGCCTCAAGGCTGCGTATGAGTTCGTGGACGGTAACCTCATTGAGCAGAGACAGGTCGGGGTTGCCGTAGCTCGTGACGTGGGTGACGCTGACATCATAGTCGGTGAAGTGCCCCAGCAACGAGCTTCGTAGCCACCATTGGGCGTAGACCTGGCTTCCGGCAGCTATGTCGCCGAAGTCGGTGGCCACGCTGCCGCCCAACGCCAACACCTTGTCGCCTCCGTTGAGCTGGCTGCTCACAAGCTCGAAGTCGATGAGCAGGCCTTTCTCATTGTCTATTATCTCAGGCTGGTTGGTCACTATCTGCACGTTGTTGGCATCGCCATAGCCCACATTGTTTATGAGCAAGGCAAACTCGGCATCCTCGCTCGGCTCTATCTCTTCGGTGAGCGGGTCGTCGCCCATCACGTCGCGCTGCATGAAATACGTCAAGTTGAGGTTGGGCGACGGCTTGACGGTGAGCGTTATGGGATAGATGTCGCGCGTAACGGCCTGTCCGCTGTATGGGTCAACATAAGAGAGCGTGCCACTGAACACGTATTCCTTGGCCTCAGTGGGCGCGGCATACTTGGTGGGGATGTAGAGGATTGTGGCGCAACCGCTGGCTTCGGCATCCAATTGCCATGCGCTTCCGAGCGCGGCATCGCCGGAGAACCCGTTGAGCGTCTCAAGGCTTATCTGGAACTCGTGCGACGTGGCTATGGCACCATCGGTGTCACTTACGCGCAATGACAGCACCACATCGGTCATGGGGGTGTCTGTGTTTCCGTTGTAGACCGTGAGCGTGCCGCGGAAAGCCTGGCGCGTCATGACCATGCGCTGCTCGAAACGCAGCGTGATTGACGAGCACACGGAGCTTGACTCCTCTTCGCCCCTTGCGTTGAAGTTGTCGTAAGCACTGTAGAACTTGTCCTCCATCGACTCATAACCAGCTTCGATGGCCGCTGTCTCTATCTCCGTTATCCTGTCGGCGCAGGTCTGCAACAGCTCGTCGTCGGGCACGTTGTCGGGCGAAGTACCGTTGAGCCGCTCTACGAGTGCGCGCAACTGTGCCTCCGTGACAGATTCTGGCTTGACGGACATGAGCGTGTCAGCATTGAGCGGAGCGTCGGCATCCGCCTCGCTTACGGCCTGCCAGAAATTATGCATGGAGGCATCAGAGCTTGTTAACCATACGGAGTCGCCGCACAGTTCTTGCATCATGACCTGTAGCGTTTCCGCCTCTTCGCTGAACGACGCGGCTGCATCGGCAAGCGCGTTTATCCAACTGTTGCCCGTTTCGCCGGCGTAACGCTGCACATCGGCCTGCTCCCCGTTTCGCGACCGCAGGCATTCCTCGTAATTCTCCATGTTTTCTGCTAAGGTTCTCAAGTCACCGATGAGGTCGTTGAGATGGCTATTGAGCAGTCCGAGAAGGTCTTCCGGCTCTTCATCGGGGAAGAAGTCCTCATAGTTTTCAATAATGTATCTGGCCAGAAGCTCACCCCACGATGTGCCATACCTGGTGTGCTCGTACATGGCGTCTAACAGACTGTTTAAGGCTCCCAGTATAGGCACATGGTCAATGATTTGGTTCAGGTGGTTCTCCATTAACTGGGTGTAACATGAATCGCAGAATGTGGTTTCGTTGGTGGATTCTATCGGATGTTGAACATCTTCGGGATCAACTTTGTTGTTTGTCGGAGATGTCGGGCTTGTCGGCCCGCCATTGCCTCCACCACCGCCGCCCGAACCGCCGCTTATGACTCCGGAGAGTCCCTGCCCGATGGCATTCATTATGGCCGATGTGGCACAGGCTTTCATTGACATGCGGTGGGCAGCCTCATTGTCATATAGGCGCGTGCCGCAAATCACTTCGTACAACGCTTCTATGTGAGCCATGCACGCCTCCATTACGTTAACCTGTAACGTGGCCTGCCCTGAAGCCTTTAAAGATGAATGCGAGGATGCGGGATAGTGAGTGAGGAGCACGGGAATGGTTACGCTCTGGTTGGGGCCGAGAGAGAACGACTCCGTGTAGTCGAGGGCTTCGAAGAGCCACTCGTCGGTTGGCTCGGGCAAATAGAAGCGAACATTGTCGGAGCGGACGAGGCCGTGGTTTGTCAACGTGAAGTAGAGCACGGCCTGCTCGCCATCGGCCATCGCTTCGCCGTCGATGCTGCTTGGGCCGTCAATCACCACCACGGGCTTTGGCACATTGGTTTCGAATGTCACGATGTTTTCAATGATGTATTCATCGGATATCTCTGTCTCTACCAGCTCATAGCCTATCTGTATGGCCTGATAGCTGAGGAGTGCCACCTCTCGCGTAGTTGTGCCGGGGTCTACGAGGATGTTGTTGGAGTAAGAGTCGTGCTTGTCGGCCGTCACGCTGAGGGCGTAATAGCCTTCGGGCAGCTCTACGGTGAATAGGCCATCGGCGTCCGTGGCGCCGCTCGTCACCACGGCTCCGGTGCTGACATCCTTTACGGTGACTTCCGCACCGGCCACGTGCGGGCCGTTGGTGGTGTTGTATGTCCACTCATCGCATGCATCGACAACCAATGTGCCTGTGGCCTCAGACACCGGTGTGATGCAGAATTGGATGGGAATGCCATCCCCGTTGGCGCAGTTGATGCCGAGCCTGCCCGTGACTGGCACGTTGAGCGACTGGCTCTCTGTGGGAGTCAAAAGGAGTGTCACCGTTGCCGTCTCGCCGGTTGCGAGCGATGGCATCTCCACAGGCGTTGCCGTCTTCATCCATCCGCCATCGGGCAGCGTCACGGTGATGGTTCCCGTTTCACCCTTGCCTATGTTGGTGATGGTGATTGGGTAGTTGCGCGTCTGCCCCTTTGTCATGGTGGTGTTTATGCTCTGCACGTCGGCAAGCAGTTTTCCACTTTGGCTGCGGCAATAATAATAGACAGTGGCTTCTATGGCCGGGGCTTCGGCCGACTCTATGTTGAGGGTTATCAATTCCCAATCGGTGCCCGCGCTTGGCTCGCTTCCGGTAATCACATAGTCGATTGCAAAGTCCTGCCCACCGCCGATTGTCTCGGGGCATGTCAGTTGCACGTCGCAATTGTCGGGCTGTCCCGTCACAGTGGCTCTGATGCCAGTCAATGGCAATCTACCACGGTTGGTGACTTTAATGGTGCCGGAATAAGGCTCGCCCGGCACGGTTTCCACAGTGACGTAACCCGTGTTGGCGAGCTCCATGCCGTAGATGTCGAACGAGCATAGGGCATCAGTCGTGCCTTCGCCGGGATAACATGCACCCACATCGAAGTGTCCGACTTGTGCGGCAAATGGTGTGTAGGCAACGGCAAAGGCACCGTTTGCATCGGTTGTTGTGTTGATTGTGTGGCGGTAGCCATCATTTATGACGTAAACTTCGACACTCTTGTCAGCCACATCTCCGCCGCTTATACTGCCTGATATATGCACTTCCTCACCTTTTTCGTAGACAGCCTTGTCGGTGGAGGCCGTTGCTGCAAACGGCGACAATGCCTGCACTTGCGCCACGGTAGAATTGTTGTTGGTATAAAGGAGTTCGTTTACGCCATGCCCATCGTTTGCGACGGCGTAGATACGGTGCGTTCCGACGGACGAGGGCAGCGTTATCTCACGGTTGAGCTGTACGGACTGTCCGGCCGCGAGTGGCGACTGGAGGTAGATGACGGCTGTAGGCGTTGTTTCAGAGTTTACATATATGCCTGTCTTTGTCATCTCCGGAAGTTCGTAAGAGCCTGTGTTTGCCAATGTCAGCGTTACAGTGACAGTGCCGCCGGCCTCAACTTCGTTTTCCGCAACGTCAAAAGATGTAATCTGTGCGTCAGGAAGCGTCTTGTCGCTTACAGAGAACATCACGGTAGCTTTGGAGTGCCCCTCGGCCGATGCGGTTAACGTGGCCACGAACCCATCGCCCGTTACCGCGTTGTTGACTGCGCTTACTGCCACGGATGCCGATGATTGGCCTGCGGGTATGGTAATTGACCGGGGATAGTCGATGCCGTCATCGTGGTCACTTACGAAAGCAACGTCAAGAGGCGATGACGTGTCAGTATTGCGGCTTACGGTCACTGTCAGTTCGCCACCCTCGCCAATGGCTGACGATGATGCTGCCAAGGCGAGGGCGGGGCCATCATCGTCATATACGGTAAGCGGCGCACTGACCGCTCCCCCTGCCGTGCCGCCGCCGGCGTTGCAACTGCACGACGCTATGTAGACGGCGGCTGAGACGTTGTATGTGCGTTCGCCGTCAACGTCGTTATTGTCGATGGGCCCCAGGTTCACAGTGACCTCAGTCTGTCCGGCGGCCATCTCGACAGACTGCGACAGGTAATATATGCAACCATCGGAGTCATCGTATAGGTTTATTGTCACCTTGCGGTCGGTGTTGTCCGTGCGCCATATCCTTGCCGTAACGGCTATCGGGCCGGCCGATTCCGATATGGCGGAAGGCTCCAGCTCTATCTGTAGCGTGGGAATGTCATTGTCAACGAGCGTAGTAAGCATGGATGCTGACTCGTAGCCTGCGGCAGAGACGGTGAAAGTAACCACTTGTTCCACATCGGGATTGTCATCGTCGATGGCGTTTACCGTGGCTTCCACGCTTGCACTGCCCTCCTGGATTACTACCGATGAGGGCAGGCTGAAGCGTGTCGGATAGTCGCACGACAGCAGTATCTCGGTGTTTTCACTTACTGCTTTTTGTGTGGATATGGTGAGCGTCAGGCTTCCGCCCTCGGTGACATCTTGCGCTTCTGACGACAAGGAGAGCGCAGGCTTCGTGTCATCGTCAATCACTATGCGTCCTTCCACGGTCGGATAGTCGTCTCCCGAGATGGCCACGGCCACAACAGAGTCGGCGTCGATGACGGCGTTCGGTGTGATGGAGGCTGTGAAATAAGCGCTCGACTGTCCCGATGGTATGGTTACCGATGATGGCAGCGTCACCCTGTTGTCTGTCGATGGTTGTACGGTGAATGTTTCTTTTGAGGCGGTGCTCCCCGTCCTGGAGAGCTTGAAACGCACCGTTTGCGCCTCTTCGTCCACACGAATGGTTTCCGGCGATAGCACAAGTTCCTTGCGCACGGATATTGATGTCGGTGCCGAAGCTTCGTTGTTGGCCAGCATCCATGAGGGCTCGCCTGTGTCACTGGCCGGAGAGAGCTTGACCCTCACGGTCGCCTCGCCGTTGATGCCCAACTGTTGTGGCACGGTCAGCTCCGCAGAGCGGCTAACGGTGCCGCCTGCCGACAAGATATCGGTATAGTATATTGTGCCAATCAGTTTAGATGTCCCGTTGGGAGCGTCAAGGAACACCCGCTCGCTCCATCCGGCATCTGTGGCCACCTGCCCTACATTGCTTACCTGCCATGACACCGGCAGTGTGCCGCCGGGAGTGACGGAAGTGGCATTGACTTTCACGTCCGATACTTCGAGGTCGGCTGTTTTTGTGATTGTTATCTTGCCGGCACTGTATCCGGAGACGATGTTTGACCCGTCGCGTGCGCTGAGTATCACGTCCTTGAGCACAAACTGCAGCTCAGTGCCTTCATACATGTCTGTAGCAGCCGTGAGTTTGGCGGTTATCAGCTTTCCCGTGCGTCCCGTAATGACGCTGTTGTCTGCCGAGAACACCATTGCCATGTATTCGTTGGCATCCACCTTTTTCATTGTCACGGTGTGGCTTTCGGCACGTTCTGACACTGCGGCAGACGAAGGGTCGATAGTTATTCCCTCCGGAACGAATAGCGTGAACTGCACGGCCACCACGTCGGAAGTGTTGTCCATGTTTATTGGCAAGTCGATTGTGCGGCCTTGCGCCACCGACACGTCGGGCACAGACAGTGTGTTGCCCTGCGCAAAGGCTGCCATCACGCTCAGTGATATGGCGCATATCGTTGTCATCAAAAGTCTTGTTTGCATAATGCTTTGTGGTTTATTTGTTTATCACCTTTATGGAACGTCCGTCTTTCCGTATGATGTTCACACCCTTTTGCAGACCGTTCACTTCCACTCCGTTCATGTTGAATATGCGCAATCCGCCGTATTCTGTCTGCACGCCGTCAATGGATGTCGGCGTGGATTCGCCAACCGAGACGCTTATTGGCATGGCTTGCACATCGGCCAGCGTGGTGCTGCGTATCGCGGCTTCGCCACGGCATGAGCCTATCACGGCAGTTCCCGCCGGGATGGTATGCCCCGTCAGTGAGTAGCCCACGAGGTTCGCGCCTGCCGAAGCCTGCGCCATGCCGTAGTTGTCCAGCGTCCATGAAATGTTGCCGGAGGCAGTGACGCTGATTGCAGCCACCGGGACGGGCGATTTGAGAATCACGTTTCCGTTGTCTATGTAGATGCAGGCATCGGCTTCGGTGGCCGAAGAGGTCGTTGCACCGACTTTCGTTTTTTGGACATTTCGCATGGTTTCGCTGTCGCCCGAGGTTGCGGAGAGGAGTATGTCAACCGTGCATACCACGTCTTGCACGTTTATTGTCCCATCGGTGTACGTGTCGGCGGCTGTCAGATTGAATGGCCTGCCTGTGTAATCGCCGAAAGCGTAGAGTATGGTTGCCTGAAGGTCGGCGGCTGTCACGCCCCCGATGAAGTTGGCATCGCCTGGCTCAAAGTTGATGGTGGCAAGGCAATGGCAGTCGGCCACTTCAGTTGCTGCGCAAGGATACGACACGAACACCGTGTCGCCGCTTTGTCCCTCGTAGGCGTTTGTGCTTATGGCGGCAAGCACGGGCTCTCCCGTCGTGGCATCGATGTCCATGCCCCAATAGCCGTCTTGTGCTCCCGTCTCTCCGGGCTGGCGGTTGGTGAGTCTCAGCATTGGCGTGTCCATGTACGCCTGTGCGCCGTGGTCATAAAGCATTATGGACGGCAACTGCGCCGCCACGGCCTCGAAGTCGAAGTTCACCAAGTCTACGCTTATCATGCTGTCGGTGCGTTGTCCCGTCAGGTCGAGCCTTGTGATTGATGGCGGCAGTGCCGGCGACACTTCGCATACGGCGTTGCCGCTCACCACCAGTTCCTCAAGGTCGGCGAATACAGACGACAATGCGGACAGCAACCCTATGTTGCCTGTAAAGTCGTTGCCCGATATGTCGATGCTGCGCAGCGTTGACTTGAATCCGGGGTTGGCGGCGGTGTATATGGTCATGTCTTGCAATATGTCTTTCGCCACGTCGCCGGTCATGTCGTTGTCGGCCATCGACAGTGTGACGAGGCGTGGAAGTTGCAGGGCCACGGTGGGGAAGCCTCCGCCGATGCTCTCACTTGAGAGGTCGATGCCCGTCACGTGGCCACGCTCCACGGTCACGCCACGCAGTGTGGATGCGCCTTCCGGTCCGCATGTCATGTCCCACGGCTCTTGCCACCCGCCGTCAACGAGCACCTCGCGCAGGGTGTTCAGCAGATCCCACTCGGCCTGCTCCAGTATCGCGCTGCCCGGCCTCACCGTTATTGAACGGCTGAACTCGCAGAATGTCAGGCTGTCATGGGATGCCGATATCATGTAAGTGAACACGGCATCCTCTTCGCCGATGTTGTCTATTGTCATTGACGGTATGTTTCCCTCGCCCGACATTTTGTAGCCCGTCACGGCTTCCTCATCGGGCGTGGTGGTCAGTGTCCATGCGAAAGTGAGATCATTGCTGATGGGCGAGAAATCAATTTCCGCCGTGGGCACACCCGAGTTTACGGTCTGGTCGGCAATGGCATTTATCATGGCAGGGTTGTATTCGATGCCGCACAGCTTGGTCGTGACACCGTAGCACGTGGCCGATGCACCCAGTTTGTTGTACAGTTCGATATGTTCCGCTGTCAGTTCGTCGCCGCTGTCGCCGAAAGCTATCGTCGGGTTGGCACCTTCGCCTGTCTTCGAGATGTTCAGCGACAGCGATTGCGTTGCCATTTCCTCAGCCAAGGCGGCCAGCCTGTGCTTGTTTGTGTCGGTCATGGCGAGCGGGAAAGATGATTCCGCCTCCACCATGAGCGTGATGTTGTCGGCCAATGTGGCTGCCGACACAAAGGCCAGCAGCGAATCGACTGTGTCGAAGTAGCGCACGCCCCTCATCTCGTTGGCAAGTATGAATGTTCCGCCGACAGTCCAATACGCGCTGTCGTTGATGAGCACTGTCGTTGTGGCCGCGTCTTCGCCATACTCTCCGTAGGCCGTCAGCGTCACGTCATAATAGCCCGGCGTGCCGTAGGTGTGCAGCGGACTGTCTTCGGTGCTCGTGGTGCCATCGCCGAAATCCCACTCATAGCGCAGTGCCTTTTCCGATGACAGGTTGGTAAACTGCACCCTCCCCAACAGTTTGTCGTAAGAGAAGCGCGCATAGAGTCCGTCTTCCGACGGCTGTTCCACATATATATATCCGCTGCGCGCCGACACGGCTTCTTGGTTGCCGTCTACGGTGTGTGCCACGCCGTGCGAAAGCGTCACGGGGTAGTTGTGGTTCGTGGTGGCCGTGTCTGGGATGGTCACCATCACGTCAAACACTTTCCCGTTGTTGCCGTCGAAATTAGTCGTGCCGAGAAGCACGAAGCGGTATGTGTTGGAGTCGAGGCCGCTGACGGTCATCTCGTGTCCGGTGGCGCGTCCGGCCAGCTGCACGTTGTCTGCGTCCACGGCGAAGCCATCCGGAAACTGTATGTCTACCGCCATGCCGGTGATGTCTACCGGATTCTCAAGGTAGATGGGATAGGCTATGGCCTGCCCCCTTGCGCCGTTTTCCGTCATTCCGTAAATGTTCACATTGCCGTTCGACGGTTCGCTCGGCTCACTCGGATTGCTCGGGTCGTAGTTGTATGTGAAGTTGGCCACGAGCGTGACGTTGGCATCGGGCATGGTGAAATAGAAGCTGGCGGCTGTTGACACCACCTCGCCGTTGCATGTCCAATTATCAAACGTGTACCACTGGTTGGAATAAGCCCGCAAATACACCGATGTCCCCGACGCATAAGAGTTGCCGCTCGACGTGTTGAAGTAACCGCCGTCGGCGGGTGAGCTTTGCAGTTGCAGGGTGTGGAGCACCTGCGGTTCCGATGGCTCGCCCGGACTTGACGGCGAGTAGCTGAAGTTGGCCACAAGGTGGTGGTCGCCTTCGGTTACCTCATACGTAAAAGAGCTTGACGTTGACACCACTTCCCCGTCCTCCGTCCAGCTTACGAACATGAAGTTGGAGTTGTTGTATGCCCGCAGGCTCACTTGCGAGCCTACCTCGTAGCTGTTGCCGCTCGAAATGTTGAAGTAGCCGCCGGCGGCGGGCGAGGCCGAGAGAGTGAGCCGCGAATACACTGGAATGTCGGGTTCGGGCGGCTCTGCCGGACTTGATGGGTCGTAGACGTAGCACGCCACGAGCGTCACATTGCGGGCCGGCATGATGTATGTGAACGAGCTTGACGTCGACACCACCTCTCCGTCCTGCTCCCAAGCCACAAACTTGAAGTTGGAGTTTGTGTATGCGCGCAGCGACACGCTCGTGCCTTCGGAGTAGGTAGTGGTGGTGCCTATGTTGAAGCTGCCACCGTTGGCCGGCGTTGCCTGCAGCGTAAGCGTGTAGTACACGCCCGGCTCGGCAGGGTTCGTCGGGTTGTATTGCCCCCTCATGCCGGCACTGACGGCCAGTGCCAGCATGAGGAGTAAGTATCTGAAACCTCTCATGGCGAAAGATTTTATGGATTAATAAACGAATGTCTTACCCACGTGTCCATCGACGTTCACGATGTACAGGCCTTTGGGCAGGGCAATGCTTGACGACGTGCCGTCGATGCTGCCCCTGTAGGCACATCGGCCGTC
Organism: uncultured Prevotella sp.; assembly: GCA_964554115.1. Lineage (GTDB taxonomy): Bacteria > Bacteroidota > Bacteroidia > Bacteroidales > Bacteroidaceae > Prevotella. The sequence continues at coordinate 51,348 of CAZKMT010000002.1, read as the reverse complement.
AGCCGCATAGATGGCTACGGAAGCTCCGTGGTGAGCCGATATGTCGATGCGCCCTGCCGCGCCGGTCACGCTCACGGCGTTGTTGTCTGTGGCGGAGTCTATGCCGGTGGTCTCCGAACTGTTCACTCCAATCACGATGGAGAAACGCGACAGGTTGGTGCCGGCGGTGGCGTTGGTGTAGAACGTGTAGTCTTGCGACGTTAGGTCGACGCTCTTGCCGAGCAGACCGTCTGTGAGTGTCACCGTGCCGTCGGCGCGCGTTGCGCTGATGGTGTAGAAGCCGGCGTTGCCCGCGCTGTAGCCCACTGCCACGCGGCCGTCGGCCAGCGGTCTCTCGTTGATGGCGTAGCTGTTGCCTTGTGCGTCGGTGGTGAATATTTGCGGTACGCCCTCCTCCATGCTCATGAACTTGGCGGCATCGCGTTCTATCTCATAGCCATTGTCGGCATCGGCGTTCACCACCACACGGGTCTCGTCGGTCAGTCCATCGTCGCCGCTTATCGTTATATTAAATATGTGTCGGTCGGAGCTTGCGGCTGCGAGCTTCTTGGTATACGATGCCCGTTGCACCTCAGAGGTGAGCTGTCTGCCCTCTTTGTGGAACACTATGTTGTCGACTGCATCCGGCTTCTGAACGAAGAACGGCTGCATGGGGCGCAGCACGAAGTTATCGTCAACGATGGAGTACGCCTTGTAAGTGCTGCCCGTCCACACCGTGATGGGGGCGGTGAAGTCCATGTAATATACGTCATAGTAGGCGGGGTAGGGATTGCCAACGTAGTTCCAGCTCCTGTTGGCCGATGAGGTGGCCTCGTGGGTGGCGAGGGCCGTGGTCACGTCTTCAGTGTTCACTACTTGCGCATGGGCTTCGGCTTCGGCGGGCAGGGTCAAGGTGCCGGCGGCGTTGCACTGGAATATGTACCCCTGCCCGGCGCGCAGCCATCCGTCTTCCACGTTCTTCCAGCTGTTGCCCGTGCCGTTGGTGGCGCGGCTGTCGCCGTCATAGTAACGGAACACATACGAGGCGTCTGCGCTGTGCGACACTTTCGAGAGGTCTACGTCGTGGAGGGGAGTAAGGAAGTACCATTGGTTGGCGCTGACCGAATAGTAGGTGTTGATGCTGTCGGCCGTGAAGTCGGGGCAGTCGTTGAGCAGTCGTCCGGGGTTGGATTCGTTTATGTAGATGTTGAACTGTGCCGTCTCCATCGGCGCGTTGCCACCCACGGTGAACTGCCCTCCGAAGTAGAGATCCACGTCGGGCTTGCCTTCCATGCGGCGGTTGTTGGTGAGCGACAGCGCGGCGGCTATCTTCCAGTAGTCGATGTCGTCGCCCTCCTCAATGGAGCCGAACTGATACCAGTATGTGTCGAGCTTGTAGTTGACAACGGCGAACGATGGCACCACGAGCGTGGCGTTGCTCTTTGACAGGCCATTGAACGGGTCGTTAGAGACCGACGGAGGCGTTGCCGAGCGGCACACTACCTTGTCTATGGCTGTGCAGTTACTGAAATTGTAATTATAGCTTTCTATGTATGACGGCAGTTCCACGTATTTGAGGTTAGTGCAACGATAAAAAGCATTATTACCCAAAGACGATAATTTTACAGGCAGTTTGACGGAATCAACCCCGCAATATTCGAACGCATTGTACTCTATTGTCCGCAATGTCTCCGGGAAGTCCACCTTGCGGAGCGACGTTGTATTGTAGAAAGCATAAGCATTTATGGTTTCGAGACTGTCGGGCAGGTGCAAGTCTTCAAGGGCGGTGCATGCGTAGCAAGTGTTTTGGTTTATTGTCTTCAAGGCATCGGAGAAATGCAGCTTCTTTAGCGAAGTGCAGTTATAGAAAGTATATGAGCTGCTTGAAGAAGTTTGCAATGTTGTCACCGTGTTCGGCATTATAAATTCTTCAAGCGAGGAGCATTCTCTGAATGCACTGTAACCTATGGTGGTGAGCCGGGAGCCTTCGGCAAAGGTTATTCCGGCAAGGCGCGTGCCTGCAAAGGCGTATTGCCCGATGGAGGTTACGGAGGCAGGAATCTCGATGTTTAATATCTGCGTATTGCGGAAAGCATACTGCCCGATGGACGTCATGCCCTCGGGCAGCTTCACGCCCGACAGGTAGTTCAGACCGTCGAATGCGTACTCGGGCACTTCGTCGAACGAGGCTTCCGAGAGGTCCAGGCCCACGAGGTTGCTCATCTGCTTTAGGTTCGTCCAGTCGGTGGAGTTAAGTGTGCCCTTGACCTTGAGCAGTTCCACGTCGGTGAGCACGTCCACCTTGTAGAGCACCTCCACTCCGAGCGTGCCGGGTGAAGCCAGCTCCACGTCCAACCAGTCTGACGACAGCTCCATGTTGCGAATTTGGCTGTAGTAGGTGTTTGATGAGTTGGAGATGGTGTCCACCCAGTTGAGGGTGTATGTGCCCGGTTCCAGAAGTACACACGTGCGACCCCAGTCCGTCTGATTGTTTTGCGACAGGTATTGTTTGCCGTTGATGTAGAAGTACAGGTAGTGGTAGGTATTGCTGCTCGTGGAATTGTCGCTGCGGTGTACGTACATGTCAAACGAGAATTTCGATGCCTTTTCGATGGTGAACGTGGCGGAAAACTCCGAGGCGGAGTTTCTCACGTTGTAGTTCCCGTTTTGTATGTACCCGTCTTCCACTGTCCAGGGATATGTGTCGTCGTTGTGGAAGGTGAGCGGCAGCGACCCGTCGGTGAGCACCGCGCTCAGCGAGTCGGCGGTGCCGTCAGCAAGGGCGAGCGGCGTTGTCTGTGCGCTTTCCGCGCCGTTGCCACTTGGAAACGCTGTGGCCGTGTCGGCCGGTCGGTTGTTTCCTGCAATGACGGCACCCACCATGGCCGATGCCATCAACGTAAAGATAAATGTTTTCTTCATTGTATGTAATTTTATATGATTGTATGTTTCCCTCATGGGCGGCCGGTCGTCTGCGCGCACGGCGATGCGACGTGCCAACGCACGGCAAAAAGCTGTGTCACTCCGCCTGTGCGGGTGACCATTTAGGCTTCCGTCAGTCGTAAAAAGAGCACTTTGTGCGTTTCGTCTGTGACAACTCACATCTTCCTGTCAGGGTTGGCCGTTGCATCCGTCACTTGCTTATGCCAGGGCTTCATGTGCAAACAGCCGTGCCGCATCATCCTTATTCCGGTTAGCCAATATTTTATATATATAATAAATATTGTCATGCCATGCGTACAAAGGTAGTTATAAAAGGCAGAATATAGTGATTTGTATGTAAAAAATAAATAGACATAGTGTGATGACTTAACTATATTTAACCAATAAAGACGGCTGTCGTGCACAACAGCCAGTCGCGGCGCGTTAGGAAAGGTGTCTGCGTTACGTTGGCGGCAGTGTGTTTTGAGAATGCAGTCCGCGGGTTGTGTCGTGGCTGTCACGGACTTATCCATCGCCATTCCCTGTCGGTCTCTTTCATCCTTACGGCGCAGGCACTGCCGGCTTGTGGCAAGCCGGCAGCGGGTATGCGTGATAAATGGATTAAGAAACTGTCTTTGAATTTCTGCATGAATTGTATTACAATGGAGCTTCCCGGCTCTTTGTTCATGCTTTGAGCGTCTTTTCGGCCATTTCTAATTATTATTTTCAATGTTTAGCCCACTAAACTTACTCAAATAATAATCTAAGATACCTCGAAAATACATCTCAAACCATTGAACAAAAAATTCAAAACAGTTTCTTAGAATTTGCCGTTGTGGGCGAAAAACACTACCTTTGCATCTGTCTGAAAACAAACTTAATCAACGACAAGCAAAATGAACGAGAACGAAAACAAACAACAAGGGCAGTTGCAGATAGAACTGCCGCAGGGAACCGCACAAGGGGAGTATGCCAACTTCGCGATAATAACACACTCGAGCAGCGACTTTGTGCTCGACTTTGCGCGCATACTGCCGGGCGTGCCGAAGGCGCAGGTGAAGAGCCGTGTGATACTGGCTCCCGAACATGCCAAGCGACTGCTCATGGCATTGCAAGAAAACATCGTGCGCTATGAGCGCGAGTTCGGCCAAATAAAGGTTCCGGCGCAGGGTGCAGCTGGGCCGCGTACCATCGCTCCTTTCAACGTTGGCAAGGGCGAGGCCTGACCGGCTTGACTGCCTGCGGACGTGTGGCATCGTCGTATTCGGCTGTCCCAGGCCTTGTTCATAGGGAAAACCGGCGGTCGGTTTCAAGTCAGCCGTATGGCTGTTCCCGGCATGTCGCGATGGCGGCAAGGGCAATGCGGAGCTGCACAGCGCGCCGATGAAAGCATGGGGCGGGAGCAGTCCTGCGGAAAATCGGAAAGGAGACAACAAAGGGGCGGGGCGCAGGCTCCGCCATCATGTTCTGTCTATGATAAGACATTGTTCCCACTGGGGGCGGATATGGCCTTTTGTGCCATTCCCTCGGTGGGAACAATCGTTTGTGGTGGCGCGTGTCGGCGTTCCGCCACGGACATTCACGACTGCTCAATATACCACTTGGAGTATTCCACGTAGTGTTGCGCGAAGCTCTCCGCCTGTCCGTCGCGTGCCATCTTGATGAATTTCGCGGGTACGCCTCCCCACAGTTCGTGCGCGCCTATCTTTGTGTTTTGCAGTACCAGGGCACCGGCGGCCACCACAGCTCCCTCGCCCACCTCGCAATTGTCGAGCAGGGTGGAACCCATGCCAATCAGCGCGCCGTCGCGTATGGTGCAGGCGTGTACGGTGGCGTTATGCCCGATGGTCACGTCGTTGCCAATGACGGTGGGGCCTGTGGTGTTGGTCACGTGTATGCATGCGCCGTCCTGCACGTTGGTGCGGTCGCCGATGGTTATCGGCGCCACATCGCCGCGCACCACGGCGTTGAACCATACGGAGCATTCGTCGCCCATCGTCACTTCGCCTACTATTGTCGCGTTTTCGCTGAAGTAGCAGTCCCTGCCCCATTTCGGGGCCATCCCGTTTATTGTTTTTATCAGTGCCATGATGTTTGTGTCAGTCTGTGTCGTGTCTGTGGTGCGGCGCAGTGCCGCAGCCCTCATGTTTCATTGTGCAAAATTAGTTTATTTTTGCCGTAAATTGCCCCTTGCGCCTTGTCCTTTTGAAAAGAAATACGTACTTTTGCGATGGTGAGGGCATCGGCTCTCCATGTTTCATTACACAGGACGCATTATGATAGAATCAGGATTGAGACACACAAGCAGTGCCGTAGTGGCCGCTTCCGACACTGCGGTGGCATTGGGTTCGGGCGACATGCCCGTATATGCCACTCCGGCCATGACGGCACTGATGGAAAATGCTGCCATGCTTGCCGTGGCGGCAGAGTTGCCCGAAGGCAGCACTACGGTGGGAGGGCGCATTGAGGTGGCCCACTTGAAGCCCACGCCGGTGGGTGCGGCGGTGTCGGCCACGGCCACATTGGAGAAAGTCGATGGCCGCAAGCTGTATTTCAATGTCATAGCCATGCAGGGCGACACGGTGATTGGCGAGGGCACGCACCTGCGCTTCATCGTTGACCGCGAGCGTTTCATGGCCAAGGTGTAGCGCGGTCGTCGATGCGGCGCGGCGGTTTTTCCGTTGTGAGCCCGTCATTTCTCTTTCGGCCTGTGCGGGGGCACCATCGTTGCCGCTTGTCGGGAATAAATAACGGAGCGTGGGCAAAGCCCGCGCTCCGTTGTCGTTTGTGTCATTTCGCTCCCGCGTCGATTACAGGTTGGGGTTGAACTTGCTCCACTCAGCGATGGGCGGTACGATGTTCAGCGTCACCAGCTCATCGCGCATCTTGCAGAGGTGCTCATAGCTTGCATCGAGCTTCGCGTTCTCCTCGGCGGTGCCCTGCGGCACTTCGTAGTTGGCACCGTTGGTGTCGAGTGTGGTGTCCATGGCCATCATTATGTGGCTGTATTTGTCGGTGTGCACGTAAGTTCCCACCGGGTAGCGGAAAGGCTCTCCGCCCATGACGGCGCGAATCATCTCCACAGACAGGTAAGCCGGGCTTTGGAACGAAGAGCGTCCGCGCAGCTCTATTATCTTGGCTCCGCCCTGGGTCACATCTTTCTTCATTTGCTCCCATTCGGCCTCGCTGAACTCATCGGTGCCGATGATGTCTGTGAGCTTGCGCCCGTCGATGGTGACGTGCGAGCCGAACACGGCCATCTGTTCGCCGTGGCCGCCGTAGGTGGCGCATCCCTTCACCTCACTCTGCATCACGTTGAACTTCTTGGCCAGCGCGCTTTGCAGGCGTGTGGAGTCGAGTGCCGCGAGCGTTGTCACCTGCGAGGGTTTCAGCCCGGAGTACAGCAGCGTTACCAGTCCTGTCAGGTCGGCCGGGTTGAAGATTATGATGACATGCTTTACATCGGGGCAATATTCCTTTATGTTCTTGCCCAAGCCCTCGGCAATCTCGCAGTTGCCTTTAAGCAAGTCTTCGCGCGTCATGCCCGCCTTGCGCGGTGCGCCGCCCGAAGATATGATGTACTTTGCGTTGGTGAATGCTTCCTTGGGGTCTGTCGTGGCCGTGATTTTAACGTCGCCGAAACCACTCTGGCGCATTTCCTCGGCCACGCCTTCGGGCGAGAACACATCGTAGAGGCAGATGTCGCTCGTCAGTCCCATCGTTAGTGCGGTCTGAACCATGTTTGAACCAATCATGCCGGCTGCGCCGACGATTGTCAATTTCTCGTTTGTTAAAAATGCCATATTTGTTTTTATATAAGGATTAAACGTTCCTGATTACTCAAATCCAGCGCAAAGTTAAGAAAAAAAAGCGGATGGCGTGTGTTTATGCTGTCTTTAATTTGTTATTAATTCTGAAAATCAATACCTTTGTGAAGTCTAATTTTCAAATTAAAGTCATGAGCGATACGATAAGCAACAGATTGGCAGGATTGCGCGAGGCGTTGCGCCGCGAGGGTCTCGACGCTTTCATATTTCCAAGCACCGACCCGCACTGTGGGGAGTATGTGCCCGATCACTGGAAAGGGCGCGAGTATGTCAGCGGTTTCGACGGCTCTGCCGGCACGGCCGTAGTCACCATGGATGAGGCCGCCATTTGGACGGATTCGCGCTATTTCATTGCCGCCGAGGAAGCCTTGCGCGGCAGTGGCTATGAGCTTATGCGCGAGGGTCTCGACGGCACGCCGTCAGTGGTGGAATGGCTCGGCCGCAAACTGTCACGCATAGAGGGCGCGGAGGTGGGCATCGATGGCACCGTGGCTTCCGCCGCCACGGTCAGGGAACTCGTGGCCGGCCTGCGCGGACAGGGCGGTATCACGCTCCGCACTAACTTCGACCCCCTCGCGGTCATCTGGGCAGACCGTCCGCCGCTGCCGTCGGCATCCATACAGCTCTACCCTCTGGAGTATGCCGGTGAGGCGGCTGCCGCGAAGATGGAGCGCATTCGCGCCGCCTTGCGTGCCCGCCATGCCTATGGGATGCTGATGTCGGCTCTCGACGACATTGCCTGGACGCTCAACCTGCGTGGCTCCGATGTGCATTGCAACCCCGTGTTCGTGGCCTACCTGCTCATGGAGGGCGACCGGACGACACTCTTTGCCGACACCGCCAAGCTGTCGCCTGCGGTCAGTGCCTACCTCTCGTCAATCGGCGTGGCCGCCGCTCCTTATGGCGATGTGACCCGTGCGTTGCGCGGTTATGGGGAGTACAACATACTGATGGACTCTGCCACTACCTGCCATGCCCTGTACAAGGCGGTGGAACGGGCGGAGATAATAGACGGCCCGTCGCCCGTGCCGGCCATGAAAGCCGTGAAGAATGCCACTGAGCGTGAGGGCTTCCGCCGCGCCATGCTCCGCGACGGCGTGGCCATGGTGCGCTTCCTGCACTGGCTGCGCCCCGCCGTCGAGGCCGGCGGACAGACCGAGCTTAGCGTCAGCGCGCGCCTCGAGGAGCTGCGCTCCGCTCAGCCGCTCTACCGCGGCCTGTCGTTCGACACCATTTCCGCCTATCAGGCTCACGGTGCCATAGTTCATTACGAGCCGACGCATGACACCGATGTGCCCCTGCGTCCCGAGGGACTGTTGCTCATCGACAGTGGCGCACAGTATCTCGACGGCACCACAGACATAACGCGCACCATCGCCCTGGGGCCGGTCACCGATGAGCAGCGGCGCGTCTACACCCTCGTGCTCAAGGCTCACATAGCCTTGGAGCGCGCGGTGTTTCCCGATGGCGCTTCGGGCACGCAGATAGACGCGCTGGCTCGCGAGCCGCTGTGGCGCGAGGGCTTGAACTATCTGCATGGCACTGGACACGGCGTTGGCTCATATCTCAATGTGCATGAGGGCCCCCACCAGATACGCATGGAGTGGAAGCCGGCGCCGTTGCGAGCTGGCATGACCGTCACCGATGAGCCGGGCATTTACCTCGCGGGGCGTTTCGGCGTGCGGACGGAGAACACCCTGCTCATCGTTCCCCATGCGGAAACCGAGTTCGGGCGTTTCCTCTCTTTCGAGTCTCTCACGCTCTGCCCCATCGACAAGGCTCCGATAATCGTCGGGATGCTCACCGCCGAGGAGCGCGAATGGCTCGACGGTTACCACAGCACGGTATATTCTCGGCTCGCCCCGTTGCTTGACGAGGACGACCGTCAGTGGCTTGCCGACGCTTGCGCGCCGTTGTGACCCCATCCGTTGCGCTGTCGTTCGGCATCTTTCGATTGGCTGTGCGCGTCCGCCGCTTCCGGCGGGGCGTGTTTTGTGCGGCTGTAAGCAATGATTGGGAATGTAAATGAATTGCGTTTTTCGGGTAAATAATGTTTACAAAGCATGAGCCTGCGGCGTCATGCGTGCCGTTTTGCCTTGCAATTCGGTGCGTTTCGCGGCATGAAACGGCCTGTTTCGCCCTCCGAAACGGGCTATTTCGCGGTGTGAAACGGCGCATGTCGCAAACCGTCTGGAAACCAAATGCTTGCGGGATGTTGCGGGAATGCGTCGGAAAGACGGTTTGCACTGCGAAATATCTTTACAAAACAACAGGCTTTCACGGCAGGGCGGATGCACAAGAAAATGGTGCGGACGGTTTGTCGGGAACATCGCGGACATTCATTCCTTTTCCGCCGAACGTCCGCTTTCGCCCGAGCCGACGTTGGTGCGCTGTTGCCGTGCCGCGGCGTTGCGGCAGAAAATGTGTGTGGCGTTGTCTGCTTTTTGGATGGAATGGTGTAATTTTGCAGACGTAAACGTCTCGGACAGTTTGCTTGGAATGACATTGCACGTATTTAACCCGGAGCACGACATGGCCTTGGCTGCCAATACGGAGGGCTTCACCCCGCCTGACGCTGCCAAGAGGCTCAGGCATGACTTGGGCTTTCTGCCCGCGTTGTGGGCAGGCGAGGGCGATGCTGTGTTGGTTGACGATGTGGACGCGGCTGAGCGCGGGTTAATGGAGTTGAGGCATTCTGCGGATGCAAATGTGGCAATGCCACTGTTTGTGACGGAGAGAGAACTGCGCGGACTGCCCATAACAGGCATAGAGCCGTGGGGATGGGACAGAGCCTTGCGCCACAGGCTGGCCTCGGGGGGCGTCAATCCATCGCTGTTGCCGTCCGCAGACGCTCTTGCCGCCATCAGGGAAATGTCGCACAGGCGCTTTGCCTCTGCGCTGTTGGGTGCCTTGAGGTTGCCCGGTACGGTGGGCGAAGCCTATTGTCTGTCTGACTGTGCGGAAGTGCTTGACTTCATCGAGGCCAATCCCAAGGCAGTGGTAAAGGCTCCTTGGAGTTGCAGTGGCCGTGGCGTGCGCTTCATCGGGGCTGCTGATTCCGCCCAATCCAATGTTAGCGGATGGATAAAAAACATGTTAAAGCAGCAGGGGAGCGTGACCGTTGAGCCGTATTATAGCAAAACAATGGACTTTGGAATGGAGTTTCTTTGCGATGGCGCGGGAAACGTGAGCTATTGCGGCCTTTCCGTTTTCCGCTCCGCAGGGCAGGCATACACCGGCAGTCTGCTGGCGACGGAAAGCGAGAAGCGCGGCATCATAGGCAGGCATGTCGCCACAACGCTGGCGGATGAGGTCAAAGCCAAGGCGATGGCTGCGCTCGGCTCGGCATGTAAGGGCGTGTATGAAGGCCCGGTAGGCATCGACATGATGATTGTCTGCGGTGACGGAGGGGAAGCACGGCTGCATCCGTGCGTGGAAGTGAACCTTCGCCGGACCATGGGACATGTGGCCTTGGCTCTGTCGCCTGCCTCCGGGCAGACGAAGAGAGAGATGCGCATAGAAGTTGACAACAATAAGTACAAACTAAAAATACAACCATTATGAAATTACACCTATTGCTGCTGATGGCTGCGTTGCCTATGGCTTCCGCGGCGCAATACCGTTCGGAGGTGTGGTGTCCGGACAATGGCGACGGCACTTACACCAATCCCATCATCAATGCCGACTATAGCGACCCAGATGTGTGTGTGGGCGCATCGGGCACAGACTTCTATCTTACGGCGAGTTCGTTCAACTGCATCCCCGGATTGCCCGTCCTTCACTCGAAAGACTTGGTTAACTGGGAAATTGTCGGACATGCCCTCAAGGAGCTGAAACCCAAGGAGGTGTTTGACAATGCTGCCCATGGCATGGGCGTATGGGCTCCGAGCATCAGGTATCACAATGGTGAATACTACATCTATTGGGGCGATCCGGACTATGGCATTTACATGGTGAAGACCAAAGACCCGGCCGGTCAGTGGGAAGAGCCGGTGCTGGTGATTGAGGGCAAGGGCATGATTGATGCCACGCCGCTGTGGGATGACGACGGCAGGTGCTATCTTGTGCATGCCTGGGCCGGCAGCCGTGCGGGATTCAAGAGCGTACTGTCGGTGTGCGAACTGTCTGCCGATGGCACCAAGGCGATAAGCAATCCTGTGATAGTGTTTGATGGAAACAATGAAAACCGTACCGTGGAGGGTCCCAAGTTTTACAAGATTGATGGCACGTATTGGATTCTGGCTCCTGCGGGTGGGGTGCCTACGGGATGGCAGTTGGCTATGCGTGCCGATAATCCTTACGGCCCTTACGAGTGCAAGATGGTTATGGCGCAGGGCGATACCGATATAAATGGCCCTCATCAGGGTGGATTGGTGCGTACGGCTCAGGGCGAAGATTGGTTCATACACTTCCAAGACAAGGGGGCGTATGGGCGCGTAGTGCATCTGCAGCCGGTGAATTGGGTCGATGGCTGGCCTGTGATTGGCGTCGACGATGACGGCGACTTGTGCGGCAGTCCGGTGATACGGCATAAGAAGCCGGACGTGGGAACCACATACTCTGTGTGCAATCCTGTGGAGAGCGATGAGTTCAACACCCCTGAACTGGGCAAGCAGTGGCAGTGGCATTCCAATTACAACGCGCGCTTCGGGCAGCCGACGCCATACGGATTCTACCGGCTTTACACCAACAAGCTGAGCGATGGCTTCGTGAATCTGTGGGAAGCTCCAAACCTATTGTTGCAAAAGACACCGGCAGACGCATTCACCGCCACGGCAAAGATGACGTTTGCGGCAAAGGCAGAGGGGCAGTTTGCCGGCATAATAATGATGGGAATGGACTACAGCGCACTCGTGGTGAAAAGGGTGGGCGACAAGTTCCAGCTTCAGCAAGTTACCTGCCTGAAAGCCGACAAGGGAAGTCAGGAGACAATAAAGGTGCTCGCGGAATTGGCTCCCACGGACAGAGACAAGGTAGATTACGAGCCTGCCATATATGAGGAAATATATCTTAGGCTTGTTGTAAAGGACGGAGCCAAGATGTCTTTTGCATACAGCAAGAACGGAAAGAAGTTTGAGACGGTAGGCGATGAGTTCCAAATGCGCGAAGGAAAATGGATTGGCGCTAAGTTCGGATTCCTGGCCGAAGAGCCGGCCGGAAAAGCTCCGTCGGGCTTCCTTGACGTGGATTGGATAAGGCTGACCAAATAGTGGAGCGTGTTCCTACCGTTCTCTGCCTCTCCGGACAGACTTTCGGATGAGGTGGGAATGGGTCGGAGCGTGACATTGGGGCACATATCAGTGTTCGCAAATGCTTTCATGAGCCGTATGGCGAGGAGCGAACACTGGTGTGTGCCCTCCTTTTGCGGTCTCTGCAAGTCGCTTTACGGCAAGTGGACGATGCAAACTTTTGGGCATCGGCATACCGTTGCTATTATGGATGGGCGGAAACCACGGTTTTTGCGGATGTCTCTTCCGTGGAAATGGCAGTGTCGACAATGAATGAGACCGGCAATTGCGCGACCTGCGAGTGTCGGCTTAGTTGAAGAAGTTCCATGACAGGCCGAAGCGGATTATGCTCCCGTTCATCGGATAGTGGGGCGTGAGGAAATACATTCTGTTGCCGGTTCCGGCCGTGGCGTGGCTGTACATCACGAAGAAACGGGTGCGCTTCAAGTGTAAGTTGGCGTAGACATCAAAGAAAGGATAGCCTCCGAGTTCCACGCGGCTTTCGCTGTTTTCCTGCACGGCAAACTGGTTGAGCTGCGGAATGAAGTCGGGGGCATAGTATTTGGTGAAGAAATAGCCATCGCCCCCAAGCTCAACGGTGAGCTGATTCACTATTTTGAATCTGATGTATAGGTTGGTGAACAGGTTGATGGCGGGCACAGGCAGCACTTCTTGGTCCGTCGAGTTCTGGTAAGTTATGATGTTTTCCCAGTTGAAAATCCCTATCCTGAAATCTTGCTTCAGCTGTGCCGTGAGCAGGTTGATGTTTCCTCCGTGCTGGTTTACCCTTGCCGTCAGGTTGGTTCGGGCTTCAGTCGTCGCGTCGTAGGACATGGCAAAGTAAGTGTAGTTCTTTATTTCCTCTATGGCCACGCGCAAACTGGTGTTTGTCTTGGGATAATAGAATCTTCCCTCTACCCGAAACCTCGTCTCCTTGCTCAAGTCATTGTCCCACCACAAGTGCTTGGAGTGGTAACGCCGCTCGTAGAAAGTGGGGTTTAAGAGGTAGAAGTAAGCCTTTGCGGCCAGGGTTACGGTGTCGCCGAAGAGCGGGAAGTTGACGTCAGTGTTGAAGTCTACTTTCAGTTGTCCGATATCCTCGCCCGCAATCCACGTCTCGGCCAGGACGTTATAGTGCAAGGTATTGCCTTGTGTCTTGACTATCTGCCCGCCAACGCTTATTGAGTTCTCGTTCCATCTGGCCATGCGGGCCAGTGTGTAATCGCCGCTTTGGAATGTTTCCGGCATGTCGAACCGGCGCAGCTCGTGGCTCGCGAACACTTTCAAGCCTGCTTTCGCGTATTTGTTGAATCCTTCGAGCAACGCTATTGCCAGAGTGTTTTTCACTGACAGGAGCTTGGTGCGGTCATAAATGGAGTCGCCGCCATAGCTCATGTCCTCGTTGTTGGTGTAGTATGTGTTGGCGTAATAGTCGTCGGGTGAGCTGTATGCCTGGTAAATATGGTCGTATTTGTTTATGTCGATGGTGTGGATGAAGCTGGTTACGGGCACAAACACACGCTTCATGGTGGCGTCGATGGAGTCTTGACGCTGCTTTGCGGCTCTGAGACTGTCCATCTGCGCCAGAGACTCCACGCTGATGCGGGTAGTGTCTATTGGCACGTCCGTTGCGTCGGTGGGCTCATCCCCCGCGATGACAGCTCCTTCGGGACGTCCTGTCGGGGCGGCGGACATCATGTCGCCGTTGAGCCGCCCCATGGGTGCCATCATGTCGCCATTTCGCTCTTCCTCTTCTTTTCCCTTTCTCGATTCTGCTGCAAACTGCCTTGCCTTTATCTCGGCCTCGGTCATCTTTTCCATTCGGTAGAATCCGAGACTGTACCTGTGCGTCAGGAACACGTGAATGTTGTCGTTCCTGTTCCAGTTCTCCTCCAGTATTGTCGGTATTTCGCTGTCAGTGTAGCTGTCGTCAAAGCTTTCGGGGTGGGTTACGTAATTGTCATCGGTTATTCCTCCGTTCTCGGCCACTTTCTGGTGATAAGTGGAAAACATGGCGTGCATGTTGTATTGGTCGCCAAGATATGAGGCATAGAGCGTCGTTCCGAAGTGGGATGTGCTCTGGTTGGCATAATATCCGCGTGCGTAGGCATAGTTGATATCGAAGCCAAAGCCAAACTTCTTGTTGACGTTTACGGCAAACTTTGCGTCGATGTGGTCTTCGCCGTTTGTCTTGTTGCCGCAGTTGTCGTATGATATGTTGGTTATTGGCGACAGGGTGTTGGTGAAGTGCAGTTGGTCGGGCTGCTTGATTATGTAACTGTACGGCTGCGTGAAGATGAATTGGTCCGTCAGCGGGCGGTCTATCACTATGCGGCTTTGCCTTGCCGTATAGTTGTTGCCTGTCGTGTTGTATTCTCCGTAAAGCCCCGTGTTGAATATGGAGTTCATGTACATGTGTTGCATGGTGTCCACAATGGCCGGCGTAGTGTCGCCAAACCTGCGGTCCACGGTCCACACGTATATTCCTCTCGGTATTTCCTTGTGCGTTGTTGTGTCTTTGCTGTGCTTGTTGAAGTTTCTGCTGCTGTATTCGTCTTGCTCTGTGATTTGCCCCGTGGCGTCTATTTCGTTGTATGTCTGGGCCTTTGCGGCGGCAGTGGCAACGCACAAGAGTGCGATGAGGATTCTCTTCATTTACAGTCGTAATATTCTTATGGCCGCCTCAATTATCTTGAAAACCATTGCGGCCAGCACTATGTATGTTCCCATTGTCCGGTTTCCTGAGAGATAAACCGTTATGCCTGCGACAGCCCCGAGCATGAAAACAAGGTTCAGTACGTTTCTGGCCTTGCGCAATGTCAATGCCTTGTTGTCCGGTTTGTTATGGCGTTCCGACAGTCGTTGCTCAACTATCCGGTCTATTTCATCTCCTTTTTCCATTTATGTGCTTATGTGTCTGTGGATGGACATGCTTTTGGATGCGCGTGACGGGGCGATGCGCGCCTGTGGTCAGTTCAGGATGTCGGACATCTTCTTGAAGAGATAGTCTTTCCTGTCGATAGTCTTGCGACGGAATTTGCCGCTGACCCTCGACAGACTTTGCTTGTTTTTCTTCAGTCCGTACTCGTCGGTAATCCATTCTTCGGCTTTCAGTGTCTGCGGGTTGCGCTCCTCGTCATAGAAATAATATATGCGCCGCATCGTTACGGTGGCCTTGCCGTCCTCGCATTCGGCCAGCAATGTGTACATGAATCGTGTGCGGTCGAGCACGAGAGCCTTTCTCTTGAATACCAGCCACTCCTGGTATGAGCCTCCCAGCTCATGGTTTACGGAATCTTGCAAGACCAACCTGCTTTGCTCAAATTGATTTTCTTCTTTCGTAAGTTGCGTCATGTAGTCTTTCAGGATGCCGTATATCTGGGCGGCACTCTTGCCGGGAGCTTCTATTTCGGTTGAGAACTCAACCATGCCGTCGACCACCGGCACCGCTCCGACAAGGTATTTCTGGTCGGGATTTCCCTCTGTTCCTCCCTCTTCTCCCGTCTCCCATGAGTTCTGTGCCATGGTGGGTATTATGGGTAGCAATGCCATTGCGATGGCAATCATTTTCTTCATCATAGCTAAAAAGACACTGTTTGTTTGTTGTGGCAAAAGTACAAAATATCCGATTATTAGTGGAACAGATTACACAGATTAACATTGTTTTATATGAATGTCAGCGGATTGCCCATACATGCAAATACGCAGCTAACGACGGTCTGCCGCGACCCGATTTTCGGCTTGTGCCGTTTTGGCTCGCGAAACAGGCCATTTCGCGAGCCAAAACGGCCTGTTTCGCGCTCTGAAACGGGGCGTTTTGCAGGCTAAAACGACACATTTTGCAATGCGTTGGTTGCCAGATGGTTATGTGAGAGCGGCTCGATGGCGGCCTTTAACATAAAAATATTAATCATGGCATGTGGCGAGCCGGTGTGAGAGAAGCGGCCTTGCAGGCTTGCCCGTGGCATGGGCGTTTTGCTGATGTTCGTGAGAGCTTTTGCCCGGTTACTTCAGTTCCAGTTCCTTCTGGAGCCTTATTATCTCATCCCTGTATTGCGCGGCTTGAATGAAGTCAAGCCGCTTTGCGGCCTCTTTCATCAGCTTTGTGGTGTTGGCGATGCTCTTTTCCAATTGCGGCCTCGTCATTCGTGCCACTATGGGGTCGGCGGCGAAGGCTCCCTCGTCAGGGTCTGTGTAAACCATTCTTATTGTCTTTGCCTCAGTGCTTTCCGCTCCGTCGTTGGCCACCAGTGTGTTCGACTTCAGTGATTTCCTGATTTGAGTGGGCGTTATGCCGTGGGCCTCGTTGTATTGCATCTGTTTTATCCTGCGCCTCGAAGTCTCGTCGATGGTCTGTTGCATACTGGCGGTTATGGTGTCGGCATACATTATCACCTTGCCGTTTACGTTGCGTGCGGCTCGGCCGGCCGTTTGCGTCAGGCTGCGGTGGCTGCGTAAGAATCCCTCCTTGTCGGCGTCGAGGATGGCCACGAGCGACACCTCGGGCAGGTCGAGCCCCTCGCGCAGCAGGTTGACGCCCACTAACACGTCGTACTTACCCTCGCGCAGCTCGGTCAGTATTCTCACGCGGTCCAGTGTGGCCACGTCGCTGTGTATGTAGGCCGTGCTGATGTCGTGGTTGAGCAGGTATTCCGTCAGCTCCTCGGCCATGCGCTTTGTCAGTGTGGTCACGAGCACGCGCTCCTTCCGCGTCATGCGCAGCTGTATCTCCTCCATCAAGTCGTCTATCTGGTTCTCGCTCGGCCTCACTTCAATTTCCGGGTCGAGCAGTCCCGTGGGGCGGATGACTTGCTCCACCACCACGCCCTCAGCCTCTCGCAGTTCGTAATCGGCAGGCGTTGCCGACACATATATCACTTGGTGCGTCATGCTGTGGAACTCGTCGAACGTCAGCGGGCGGTTGTCGAAGGCCGCCGGCAGGCGGAACCCGAACTCCACGAGGTTCGTCTTTCTTGCCTTGTCGCCTCCATACATGGCACTGATTTGCGGTACGCTCACATGGCTTTCGTCGATGAACATGAGATAGTCATTTGGGAAAAAGTCGAGCAGGCAATATGGCCGCTCTCCGGGCCGGCGTCCGTCAAAATAGCGTGAGTAGTTCTCTATGCCCGAGCAGTGGCCCAGTTCTTTAATCATCTCCATGTCGTACTCTACCCGTTCCTTTATCCGTTGCGCCTTGATGGCGTCGCCCATGTCTGTGAAGTAGGCCACTTGCTTCACGAGGTCGTCTTGGATGTTGCGTATGGCCACGTTTGTCTGCTCCTGTGTGGTCATGAAAAGGTTGGCGGGATAGAGCTTGTACTCGTCGAATGTGGCAAGGCGGTCGAGCGTCACGGCGTCACGCTCTTCTATGCCGTCTATCTCATCGTCCCAAAACGTAATCCGCAAGACGGCCTCACTGTAAGCGAGGGCAATGTCTATCGTGTCGCCCTTGACCCTGAAGGCTCCGCGTTGCAGGTCTATGTCATTGCGCACATACAGCGCTTGCACCAGTCTTCTGAGCAGGGCATTCCTGTCCATGCTCTGCCCCCTGCACAGCTCGATTACGTTTTCCGAGAGCGCAACGGGGCTGCCCATGCCATATATGCAGCTCACCGAAGACACCACAATCACGTCGTTTCGTCCCGACAGCAGCGATGACACGGCGCGCAACCGCAGTTTGTCTATCTCTTCGTTTATGGCTAAGTCTTTCTCTATGTATGTGTCGGTGCTTGGTATGTAAGCCTCCGGCTGATAGTAGTCGTAGTAACTTACGTAATATTCCACCGCGTTGTCGGGAAAGAAGCCTTTCATTTCCTCGTACAGTTGCGCGGCAAGCGTCTTGTTGTGGCTGAGAATCAGGGTGGGGCGGTTGATGCTTGCGATGACATTGGCCATGGTGAACGTCTTGCCGGATCCCGTGACACCGAGAAGCACCTGCGCCCCGACATCCCGCTTCAGTCCGTCCACCAGTTCCTTTATTGCCTCCGGTTGGTCGCCGGTCGGCATATATCTCGACGTAAGCTTAAAGTCGCTCATGGCGGGCAAAAGTAATCATTTTCATCGTAACAAACGTTATATTGGCGCGCCTTTTCATAAAAAGAGGACGAAATAATTTGGATATTTTGGGAAAATGACTACTTTTGCAATCCAAAAGAGCAATCAATGAACATAAGGATATCCATCATGTTATGCATTGCGGCTCTAAGCTGTGGTTGCTCCACAGAGTTCAACCGAGTTTACAAGTCGTCTGATTACAGCTATAAATATGAGTACGCGAAAGAGTGCTTTGCCCGGGGCAAGTTCACTCAAGCCGAGTCGTTGCTCAGGGAGCTTGTAACCATCATGAAGGGAACGGACAGCGGAGAGGAATGTCTTTACATGCTGGGAATGGCGGAGTTCAGCAGCCGTGATTACGAGAGTGCCTCTGCCACTTTCAGGAAATACCATTCGTCATATCCAAAGGGCATCTACGCGGAGCAGGCATCTTATTACATTGGGCAGGCTCTCTACCGGAGCACCCCCGAACCGCGCCTTGACCAGACTCCGACCATCGGTGCGATAAATGCTTTCCAAGAGTTTCTCGACCTGTATCCCGAGTCAAGCCTGCGCCCGATTGCACAGCAGCGTTTGTTTGATTTGCAGGACAAGCTGGTGATGAAGGAATATCTTTCGGCCAAACTCTACTATGACCTTGGCGACTATTTCGGCAATTGCACAAGCGGAGGCTCGAACTTTGAGGCGTGCATAGTGACTGCCCAGAGTGCCTTGGACACCTATCCTTACACCACAATGCGTGAAGACTTTGCCGTGCTCATAATGAAAAGCAAGTTCGAACTGGCGGAGCAGAGCGTGGAGGACAAGCGTATGGAACGCTATCGCGACGCCGAAGACGAATGCTATGGCTTCCTGAATGAATATCCCGACAGCAAGGAAGCCGATACGGCGAGGAAATACATCAAGAAGTGCAAGGAAATAACCAGCGAGTGATTTTCACTTTTAAAGATACAAACACATATATCAATTGTAGCATGGATTACAAGAAATCAAAGGCTCCGGTCAACACCGTGACGCGCAACATCATGGATTTGTGCGATGATACAGGCAATATCTACGAGAGTGTGGCCATCATTTCCAAGCGCGCAAACCAGATTTCTGTTCAAATCAAGGAAGACTTGAGCAAGAAGTTGGCTGAGTTCGCTTCGTATAACGACAGTTTGGAAGAGGTGTTTGAGAACCGTGAGCAGATAGAGATTTCGCGTTACTACGAGAAATTGCCCAAGCCCACATTGCTTGCCACGCAAGAGTTCGTTGAGAAAAAGATATATTGGAGAGACCCGGCAAAGGACGGCCAGCTGGCTGACGAAATGAAATAAACCTCTCCATTGCCATGATACAGCGCATACAAACCGTTTATTTGCTTGTTGCTGCGATAGCCTCCATAGTCTGCCTGTGCCTGCCCATCGGAACATATTCTGCCGACGGAATGGTGGTTGCCAGGGAGTATAACCTGTTCATAGCTCCCCATGGGGCGGATGCGGGAGGGTACAGCTTCGGTGTGTGGCCGATGTTTGCCGTGCTCCTATTGTCGGCGGCGATGGCCATCTATGACATTTTCAAGTATGCCAACCGCCATTTGCAATTGCGTATCGGCTCTTTTTGCGTGGTCATGGCAGTGGCGTGGTATGTCTGTTACGCCATTTTTGCGCTTGCAAAGCCATCTTGGCTTGATGCCGCATCGTTCACTCCGCACTTGACGGCGGTGTTGCCGTTGGTCTCCATCATCTTTTACTTCATGGCAATGCGTTCCATAAGGGCGGATGAGAAGCTGGTCAGAGCGGCAGACCGGATAAGGTGAGGGATTGCGGCATGGTTGTGATGCGCCTGTCGCTTGTGTCGGATGGTGCTGTCGCGGAGCATTTCGGATACCGCACATTCAACAATTTCATTGCCAATGCGCTCTCCGGTCAATGCAGATTACTGCTTCTTTGAAAAGAAGCCTGCCGTTGGCGGGAGTTATCAATGGCAGGCAACTTCTATGTTTTGTTTATATCGGGCTTTCGTTATTTGTTCGCTTGCGGGTTTGTTGCACCGCTATATGCTGTCCCGAAGCCAATTTCCGTAAAGAGTTTCGCTTTGCCGGATTCCTTGCTCACCGCAATGGAGTAAGCGTTTCGTCTATTTGCACCACGCTGTCGGCAGCCACGTGCAAATAATCGGTGTCATGGCTCACCATTATTATGGTGCAGCTGCCCCGCAGACGGTCGAGCACGTCACGCATCTGTTGCTTGAAGAGGGTGTCGACATACGTGTCCGGTTCGTCGAGCACAAGCACTTCGGGGTGCGACACCAATGCCCTGGCCATGAGCACGCGCTGCAACTGACCGCCACTGAGAGCCTTGATAGGGCGGTGCGCCAAGCTTTCGACCCCGGCAATGCGCATGGCCTCGGTTGCGTGGTTGCGGTGTGCGGCAGTGAATCTGGCAAAGAGCCGTTTCTTGGTGCACAGCCCCGAGAGCACCACCTCGCCTGCGGAAATGGGGAAGTCTTTGTCCATGGCGTTATGCTGAGGCAGGTAGCCGATTGCCGGATTGGCTACGGCACGGCCATCGCGGTAGTAAGCCACGGTGCCCTCCATGGGCTTCAGCAGTCCGAGAAGCACGCGTAGCAATGTGGTCTTGCCTCCACCGTTGGGACCTGTAATGCCTAAGAAAGAGCCACCCGCCACCTCAAGGCTTATGTTGCGTATCTGAGGACGGCCGTCGTAGCCCGCCGTCACATTGTCGAGACGTATCAGTCCGAGCATAGGGCAGTGGCTATGTCCATCAATTCCGCCTGCCAGTCGTAGCTCAACGGATTTATCTCCACCGTTCTTGCTCCTATGGCCTGAGCCACGATTTCCGTGTTGCGGTTGCTGTATTCGGCCTGTACGAACATCAGTTTTGTGCCTTTCTGGCGCGCAGCGTCGATCAGTTGCTTGAGCGAGGCGGGCGACGGCTCGCGGCCATTCACTTCCATAGGCAACTGCTCTATGTTGTAGTCGCGGGCAAAATAGGTCAGTGCCGGGTGGTAGATTACGAACGACCGGTGGTGCGCTTCATCCATCATTCGGCTTATCGCCGCGTGGGTGTCCATTATTTTTATCTCCAGCGAATCCAAGTTCGCGCGGAAATAGGCAGTGTCTTTGATACTGACGCGCGCCATGGCACGATAGATGTTGCGGGCAATCACAATGGCGTTGTTTGGCGATGTCCACGTGTGCGGGTCGGCATAAGCGTCAGTTGAGCCGCGCACCGGCTCTATACCCTCCGACGTGTCGACTGTCATCAAGTGGCGGGCATTGGCCTCCAGGCGGTCTGCCCATGTGCGTTCAAAGCCAAGCGAGCCTGCCTTTATGTAGAGTTCGCTGTGCGCCATGGCTGCCATCTGCTGCGCCGTAGGCTCATAAGTTTCCGGGCTGATGCCTTTGGGAACCATGGTCACCACCCTGAAGCGGTCGCCGCCAATCTGTTCGGCGAAGTATCGCAGTGGCTCAATGGTCACCATCACCGTGGGTCTGCGGTCGGTTTCATTGGCGCAGCCCGTAAGTGTAGCCACCAGCAACGCGAGGTATAGTGTCTTCTTAATGTCCATTTTCTTACAATATCAGTTCCGCCCCGTAAATTAAGACGAAGTAACGAAGCAGCTTGCCCACTGTAACGGATAATGCCGTCACGACCACATTGGCGCGCAACAGGCCCAAGGCCACGGTTATGGCATCGCCTATCACGGGCACAAACGCGAAAAAGCCCATCCACGCGCCATGCCCCGCCATGAAGCGTTTGGCCCGCTCGAGGTCGTGTTTCTTCACGTGCAGGTAGCGTTCTATCCACTCCGGTTTGCCAAGGCGTCCTATGCCATAATTGAACATGCTGCCGGCCACGTTGCCAACAGTGCCATAGGCAATCAGCCCCACGGGGTCGAGACCGGCTGCCAGTAGTCCCACCATCACCACCTCGCTGCTAAACGGCAGCAGGCTGGCGGCGAGAAACGACGCGAGGAGCAATCCCCAATAGCCGTAGTTTATCAGAATATCATTGAAGGCATCCATAGGTTGAAAGCCGTTAAGGACAGTGTTGCCACGATAATGGCGCAAAAGGCGGCGTTGGTGAGCCGCGTGTCGGTGAGGGCAAGGAAATGGGCTATGAGCGGACTCGCTCCAACTACCATCATGCGCAGAGCCACATCAATGTGTTGCGGCAGCAATACGGCATGTGCTGACGCTATCCAAAACAATGTCATGAGGCACTTGTAATACATCCGGGTGCGTATCTTGTCGTCAATGCTACGACGTTGGTAGTGTATGGTTCCGGTGATGCCAAGCAGCAAGATGAACGCGAAGGCAGCGCATCGGCCCGCCGGCAACCCGTCATAATGGCACAAAGAGCCGGGAGAGGCCATTGCGGACAGATGGGCTGCAAGAAGCCCGAAGTTTTCCGTATATACCATGACGGCGCAGGCAAACCAATATGGCAGGCACACGCCGAACACCGAAGCGGCAAGCGTCCGCCACCCCAACGAGCGGAGGAACGTCGCCATCAGCAGCCATGCCACGGGAACATAATAAAGTAATGTGGCACAAAACAGGCTGCCAATCCCGATGGAAAGGAATGCATAGAACGTGGAACCGGCAGACGAACGATTCTGATACGTGGTGAAAAGCACCACCAATGACAGTATGGCAAACATCCCGGTGGCTGTGCCCCGCACCGAATCGAACAAAAAGCAGGCCGAGCACGAGATGGCCACAAACGCACTCGACACCAAGCTGCTGTAGATTCTGATGAGTGCATTGCCGTTGCTGAGAACTCCCATGAGCCAGACCGAAACCACGAAGCATGTCAACTGCACCCACATCCCGCCCTGCAACAAGCCACATGCCATCCACACTATCACGGCAAAAACAACCGTGACAGGCAGCGTCATGCGACTGCCGGCCACCATCTTCTGTAGTCGTCGTGCCTTCGCCATCCCTACTTTCGCCGCGTTATAAGTCCTGCCCTATGTCGCGGCGGAAATATTTGCCGGTGAACTCTATCTTCTGCGCTCCAACAAACGATTTGCGCAACGCCTCGTCTTTGTCCTTTCCGTAGGAGCTGACGGCAATCACGCGCCCGCCATCCGTTACCACGCGCCCGTCTGCGACGGTCGTTCCGGCGTGGAACACGATGCTGTCTTCCACGCTGTCTATGCCCGTTATCGGGTAGCCCTTGGCATAGTGCTGCGGATAACCGCCGCTAACCATCATGACACAGACTGCGGCGCGCGGGTCGAACTCTATCGTGCGTTTGTCGAGGTCGCCTGCCGCCACGCCCTCAAACAGGTCTACTATGTCACTCTTGAGGCGCAACATCACGGTCTCCGTCTCCGGGTCGCCCATGCGGCAGTTGTACTCTATCACCATGGGATTGCCATTGACATCAATCAATCCGAAGAAGATGAATCCCTTGTAGTCTATGTTCTCCTCGGCAAGTCCGTCGACGGTGGGGCGTATTATGCGGTCTTCCACCTTGCGCATCCATTCTTCCGTGGCAAAAGGCACGGGGCTTACGCTGCCCATGCCGCCCGTGTTCAGGCCTGTGTCGTGCTCACCTATGCGTTTGTAGTCCTTGGCTTCAGGCAGTATCTTGTAGTGCCGCCCGTCTGTGATGACAAACACCGAGCACTCAATGCCGCTGAGGTACTCCTCTATCACCACGCGGGCAGAAGCTCCTCCGAACATGCCGCCAAGCATCTCGCGCAACTCCCGTTTGGCTTCCTCGACCGTTGGCAGTATCAGAACGCCCTTGCCGGCGCACAGTCCGTCGGCTTTCAGCACGTAAGGGGCGTGCAGCGTGTCGAGATACGCCAGGCCCTCGTCAAGCGTATTGCTGTCGAACGTGCGGTGGCGTGCGGTGGGAATGTGGTGACGCTCCATAAATTCCTTTGCGAAGTCCTTGGAGCCTTCGAGCACGGCTCCGGCTTTCGACGGCCCTATCACGGGTATTCCGGCTGTGCGGACATCGGCCTTGAAGTCATCGTATATGCCTCTCACAAGCGGGTCTTCGGGACCTACCACAACCATGTCTATGCCATTTTCTGCCGCGAAGTCTTTCAGCTTGTCGAACTCGTTGACACCTATCTGCACGTTTTCGCCGCAGTCGGCCGTGCCCGCATTGCCCGGCGCGATGAACAGCCTGTCCACTTTCGGGCTTTGCGCTATTTTCCACGCGAGCGCGTGTTCGCGCCCGCCGCTACCTAACAATAATATCTTCATCTTGTCGCTCATTGGCTTTTGCATTTGCAAAAATACCCTTTTGTTTTCAATTGTGCAAGTGTTGCCGCCGCAAAATGCCGCGTTGCGGTGCAACCCGCGCCTGGCATGGCGGCTCAAGCCTCACTTTACCACATACTTGCGGCTGCCAACCACGTATATTCCCTTGGGCAGCCCGCGCAGCGCGGCAGCCTTTTCGGTGTTGCTGCGCACGAGCGTTCCCGTGATGGTGTACACGCTGACGGTAGCAGGCGAGACCTCAATGGCGATGATGCCGTCCGGTGATGCCGCGTCACCGTAGTTGTCATAGCTGAAGGCCACGCCTTGCATGTCGCCCCAGATATACTGTTCCAGCCCCGGGTAGTCAACGAATGGGTTGCGGTTGTCCTGCAATTGCCACACGGCTTCGTTGCGCTCCATCTCCTTTTGGCTCACAGGGTCGTTCTCTGCCCAGCGCAACAGCATGTTCAAGGCCCAGTCTGCAAAGGCAGGGTAGGCCGTTCCGTCAAACATGTCGCCGCTCCATTTGGCGACCTTATCCTCATAGCAAGTCACCATATAGAAATATATGCGCGCGAAGTCGCCTTTATATTCATCGGCAGGCTCAAACACGATGCCCGTATATCCCTCCGTGGTGGATGCGCCCAGCTTGCTGAAGCCGTTGGCCGACTGGTAGCGTTCGCCGTCGGTTTCGCCAAATGGATAGTTGCTGCGGCGGTTGTTCACATAGCCGTCGGTTGGCACGATGTGCGTGAGGTCGGTGTACATCGGCGACTCATCGTCAAACCAGCTCTTGGGCATTGAGTGTTCGCGGTTGTAGCTGTCGCCCTCGGCCTTGTAGTTTGCCCCTTGCTCAGAGCCGCCAAGGGTGTAGTTGGTTATGTTTGAATACATGTCCCACACCTTGCCATCGCTGCGGCAGTCGGTGGTGTAGAAGCAGTCCCACAGCTTGCTGTAAGACAGTACGGTGTGGTCGCTGATTATTTCGCAGAGGGCTGTCTTCAGCTCCTTGCCCGTCGTTCCGTCGGCGGCCATGTAATAGGTGCCGCTGTCGTTTGGTCCTTGTGCCATCAAGCAGCCGGCAGCCATCAGCATTCCCCAAAACGCGGATGCCCGCAGGCGTGATGTATTTATGTGTCCATTCATGATTGCTGTAAATTAAAGTGACATGCAAAGATACAAAACTTTGCCGTTCAAAAGAACAGAAACTGACAAAAATAAAGCGCGGACGACCGGACGCTGTCGCTTGTCGGGAATGCCGTAGCCTCTGCATTAGGCGAAACCATGCCTTGCCACGGATCCGGCGCAGTCTGCCATGCCTTGATGTACGGAATCGGCTTGTATGCAGGCAAGCCCACAATTGACAAGAAATAAAAAGACTGCAAAGGTTAAAAATGGCAAATAACGCTTGTACATACAGAAAAGCTCCTATCTTTGCCGCGCTTTTTGCGGAACAAACGTTTTGTAAACTCTGTCGGAAGACGTGGAGGCAGGATAAGATGACTGTGCAAGGCCTGTCTGCCTGTCATGCTTTCATGGCTCATGCCGGCACCGACATACAGGTGGCATGGAAAAACTTGATAAAGACTCTATTGAGCTGAGCACGCTTAACGTGTCCAGACTGTTCAGGAAATATTTCATACCGACGCTGCTGGGGATGCTCAGCATCTCGGCCGTCACGGCCATCGACGGCATCTGCGTGGGTCGCAGCGTGGGCAGCGACGGCATTGCCGCCATCAATATCTATGTGCCCTTGCTTACGCTCGTCACCGGCATCGGCCTCATGGTCGGGGCGGGATGCTCGGTGATGGCCTCCATCCACATTTCCCGGGGCAAGGTGAAGGCGGCGCGGCTCAACGTCACGCAGGCCATGGCCTTTGCAACGATAGTTACCCTTTCGGCCACAGCCGTCATAATGGCATTCCCAAGCCATACGGCCTCAGTGCTCGGCTCGTCGCCCCGCCTCATGCCGTTGGTGCGCGACTACATCCTTTGGTACACACCGGCGATAGTGTTTCAGGCGTGGGGAGCCATCGCGTTGTTCATCATCCGCCTTGACGGCTCGCCGAAATACGCCATGGCTTGCAGCGTGGCTACGGCCTTGGCCAACGCCGCGCTCGACTATATCTTCATCTTTCCGTTTGGCTGGGGCGTCATGGGAGCGGCTTTCGCCACGGCCATAAGCCTGGCGACAGGCGGGCTTATGGCCGCAGGCTACCTGCTCTTCAAGGCGCGCACCCTGCGCCTGCTGCGCCCTAAATGGAGCTTGCGCAGCCTGCTTTACTCGCTGCGCAACATAAGCTACCAATGCCGTATCGGTTCGGCGGGGCTGTTGGGCGAGTGTACGCTGGCCGTGCTGGCTTTCGTCGGCAACGTGGTTTTCATGCGCCATCTGGGCGACGATGGCGTGGGCGCTTTCGGCATAGCCTGCTACTACACCCCGTTCGTGTTCATGGTGGGCAACGCCATAGCGCAGTCGGCGCAGCCGATAATCAGCTTCAACTACGGCTTGCGGCTTTGGGGGCGCGTGAAAGAGGCGCTGCGCGTAGCCATAGCCACAGCCGTGGCGTGCGGCCTGTTGGTCACGGCGGTGTTTGTGCTTGCTCCGGAGGCTCTCACAGGGCTTTTCATCGACCTTGACAGCCGGGCAGCCCGTATCGCCGTCTGCGGCTTCCCACTGTTCGCCGCCGGCTTCGTCTTCTATGTGGCCAACCTGACATGCATTGGCTATTTCCAGAGCGTGGAGCGCGTGAAGCCCGCCACGGTCTTCGCGCTGCTGCGTGGCTGCGCATTCCTCGTGCCTGCGTTCCTTTTGCTTCCGCGGCTGTTCGGCAATGCCGGAATATGGCTCGCGTTGGCCGCGTCGGAAGCGTTGACCACCGTTTCGATAGCCGTTTTCGTTCTTTTGAAGCGCAGGCGTGACGCCACGTGCTGAGCGTTGCGCCGCCACGGCCATGCGTCATGCGGGTCAGAAAGCCTCACGATATTTGCTTTCGTCCTTGTCATCAAGCATACTCAAGTAAGACTGATACCGGCTTTGGGCTATATGGTGCTCTTCCACGGCCTTGAGCACGGCGCAGCCCGGTTCGTGGGTATGTGTGCAGTTGCTGAAGCGGCAATGCTTCGAGAATTGGAATATGTCCTTGAAATATCCGGTCAGCTCGCCCGTTTCCATGTCGAAAGTGCCGAATCCCTTGATGCCCGGCGTGTCAATCATATATCCGCCCTCCGGCAATTCAAGCATCTCGCTGAACGTCGTGGTGTGTATGCCTTGGTCGTGGGCGTCGCTTATCTCTGCCGTGCGCAGGTTGGCATCCGGCAATATGCGGTTTATCAGCGTAGACTTGCCCACGCCGCTGTTGCCGCTGAGCACGGAGATGCGCCCTGTGAGCATGGAGACAAGCTCCGCCACGCCCTCGCCCGTGGCGGCTGATATGGCGCGGCACTCATATCCGACGTTCTCGTAGAGCGCGACCATCATGCCTTGCAGGCGGAGCTCATCGGGCGACAGCATGTCGGTCTTGTTGAACACCAGCACCACGGGCACGCGGTAAGCCTCTGCCGAGGCCAGGAAGCGGTCGACAAAAGTGGTGGACGTCTGCGGATGGCTGACCGTAACCACGAGCAACGCCTGGTCAACATTTGCCGCGATTATGTGGCTTTGCTTCGACAGGTTGGGCGATTTGCGTATGATGTAGTTGCGGCGGTCTCCTATCTCGGTGATGAAAGCCGTGCCCTCGGCGTTCTCCACTATCTCCACGCGGTCGCCCACGGCCACGGGATTGGTGCTTCGGATGCCCCTGAGGCGGAAGTTTCCCTTTATCTTGCTGTTCACGAGGCGGCCATCGTCGGTCTTCACGGTGTACCAGCTGCCCGTGTTCTTCACTACTAAGCCCGGCATAGGCGAGTTTTTGATTATGTTGCTTTGGGCTTTTGCGTGCCGCGCCACGCGGAAGAAGCGGCTTGTCCGCCCCTGCCGACCGGAAGCTCCGACGGCGTGGGAGCGAGAAAACACCCCGCGACAGGCACACAGTCTGCCGCGGAGCCATTCCCATCCGCTTGCCCCGTCGCGGGGCGGCGCATCAAAATCCGGAGCCCAAAGTTCCAGATTCAGATTGTCATTATTTCCTTTTCCTTGGCGGCAAGCAACTCGTCCACTTTCTTTATCATGCGGTCGTGAATCTTCTGGAGCTCGCCCTCGGCATCCTTCTCGTTGTCTTCCGAGAGGCCGTCTTTGATGGCTTTCTTCAGCTTGTCTTTCACTTCGGCGCGCACGTTGCGTATCTGCACCTTGGTGGTCTCGCCCATCTTGTTGCACTGCTTCGACAGTTCGCGGCGACGCTCCTCGGTGGGCTGCGGTATGCTGAGTCGTATTACCTCGCCGTTGTTTTCCGGCGTGATGCCGACTTCAGAGTCCATGATGGCCTTTTCTATGGCCTTTATCTGTTTCTTGTCCCACGGGCGGATGGCAATGGTGCGCGCGTCGGGGGTGGACACGTTGGCCACTTGGTTGAGCGGGACCATCGAACCATAAGATTCAACTTTTATTCCGTCGAGTATGGCCACGTTGGCGCGGCCTGCGCGAACGCGCGAAAGCTGATCTTCGAGATACATGACAGCTGTCTCCATCTTCTCTTCAGCGGCATTCAATGTTGCTTTTACGTCTAACATAAATGATATCGGATTAAAAAACTTTTTGAGTTACAAATTTAACCATTTTGACGTAAACACACAAATAATCAATGATTTTTTTTGATTTCGCGGCTATCTCCGCCTCCCACGCCAAGTGAGGAGGCCGCGATGGCTGTCGGCACGCGGCGCGACAGGGCTGAAAACAAAGCCGTGGCGGCAAGGCACGCCCGCCGGACTGCCGGGCGTGGGCGGTGGCTGAATCCTGTTGTGGCGAGCCGGGGCTGCCGGCCGGTGTTGTCAGCGCGACGCATGGCCGTAAAAAATGTTTACAGACAGTGAGCGCGTGAGGCGGTGAACGCCGTTTCGTCTCGCAAAACAGCGCGTTTTGAACTGCAAAACGGCCTGTTTCGCGCTGCAAAACGGGTCGTTTTGCGACCTGAAACGGCTGGTTTTACAAACCGCCTGAAAGCCAAGTACTTGTGACGCGCCCCAACTTGTGGCGGCAGAGCGGTAGGCGTTGCGAAATATCTTTACAAAATTGCTGGCTTTCGTAGTAAGGCAGACGCGCGAGGGGAATGGCCTTGGCGGTCTGATTGCTGCCATTGCAGACATTCACAGGGATTTTTGCGGGTCGCGAGCCGATGGGCGTTGCCGCTGCGGCGCGCGTGATGGATGTTGGGCTGAAGCCCGCCATAAACTCGGCCAAGGTTCACATTTTCTTCCCGAAAATGAGGATTTTTTGTTGTTTGGAAGATTTTCTTCGTTTGTTGCCGCCTTTTTGACCCTCTAAAGTGGTATCTTTGCCATAGTAAACACTAAAACTATAAATACGAATGACAGGGACAGGCATAAACATTGCACTTATCGCGGAATATTATTGCCGGCATCGCGATGAGTTGCTGGCATACATGTCGATTTGCACCAACGGCTCTTCCGGGAGCGAAGACATGGTGCAGGACATTTTCCTCAAGCTGTTGCGCTCCGACAGGATGATTTCGGCGACTACGCTGCCCGGCCTGGTTCATTCCATGGCACGCAACATGGTTGTGGACTACTGGCGGCATCGCGCGTCTGTCGCAAAGTTTGAAAGTTACGTTCGCCTCAACTCCAGCGCGCATGACAGCATGGACCCGTTGTCAATATACGCCTCGGGTGAGATGATGGAACTGCTTGAGCGTGGCATGGCCCGGCTGTCGCCGAAGTCGCGCCGCATCTACGCCATGAACATGATGGGCGGTATGCAGGTGTCGGAGATTTCCAAGATGCTCAGCGAAAGGTACAAGAGCGTGGAAAACCGCCTCGGCGCGGCCAGGAAGGAAATGCGCCGCTACATGCGGAAGATGTTGGCATAGGGCATGGCTGGCCATGCCTTGGGTCGGCGTGCCGGGTGGCGGCGCGTGGCGTGATGCCGCATAAATTCGCGCGGTGGAGTGAAGAAAAGGCCTCCTCCATGCCTTTGTTTGTCGGAAATGTTGTATTTTTGCATGGTTTTAAACACAGGCATGTAAATATGTTTGGAAGAAAAAAGAGATGGCACTTGCTTCCCGGGCAGCCCCCCACCGAGCTTGACAAGAAGGTGATGTATTGGGAGAGCAAAGGCAAGCTGGTGCCTACCCGCGACTTGATAAAGACCCCTGAGCAGATAGAAGGAATCCGCAGGAGCGGCGTGGTGAACACGGGGGTGCTTGACGAGGTGGCCCGGCACATCCACGCAGGTATGAACACGCTTGAGATAGACAGAATCTGTTACGACTATTGCGTGGGACATGGGGGCGTGCCCGCGTGCCTCAATTACGATGGGTTCCCGAAGAGCGTCTGCGTGAGCATCAACGAGGTGGTATGCCACGGCATACCGAAGGAGACCGACGTGCTGAAGGAAGGCGACATCGTAAACGTTGACTTCACCACCATATTGGACGGGTATTACGCAGACGCCTCGCGCATGTACATAATAGGGAAGACCACGCCGGAGAAGGAACTGCTCGTGCGTGTGGCAAAGGAATGCCTTGAGATAGGCGCGGAGGCGGCAAAGCCCTATTGCTTTGTGGGCGACATAGGGCACGCTATCCAGAAGCACGCGGAGAAATACCACTACGGCGTGGTGCGCGACTTGTGCGGCCACGGCGTGGGGCTGAAATTCCACGAGGAACCGGAGGTGCTGCACTTTGGCCACAAGGGCACGGGTATGCTTCTCGTGCCGGGCATGGTGTTCACCATAGAGCCAATGATAAACATGGGCACGTGGAAGGTATTCATAGATGAGAACGATAAGTATGGGTGGGAAGTGATAACCTACGACGAGTTGCCAAGCGCGCAGTGGGAACACACGTTCCTCATGACGGAGCATGGCGTGGAAACGCTGTCTGAGTGAGGGGCGGAGATGACGGGAAGAGAATGGAGAAAGACATTTATATATTGGGCATAGAAAGCAGTTGTGACGACACCTCGGCTGCGGTGCTGTGCAACGATGTGCTGCTCAGCAATGTCACGGCCGGCCAAGAGGTGCACAAGGCTTACGGTGGCGTGGTGCCGGAATTGGCCTCAAGGGCACACCAGCAAAACGTGGTGCCCGTGGTGGATCAGGCCATCAAGCGCGCCGGGATAGCCAAGGAGCGACTCTCCGCCGTCGCCTTTACGCGGGGGCCGGGGCTGATGGGGTCGCTGCTTGTGGGCGTGAGCTTCGCAAAAGGCTTCGCCCGTTCGCTTCGCATACCGTTGATAGACGTAAACCACTTGCAGGGACACGTCATGGCGCACTTCATCAAGGAAAGCCCCGACGACAGTTCCGCGCCCCCAATGCCGTTTATCTGTCTGCTCGTGAGCGGCGGCAATTCGCAGATAGTGAAAGTGAACGCCTACAACGACATGGAAGTGCTGGGGCAGACCATCGACGATGCCGCAGGCGAAGCCATCGACAAATGCTCCAAGGTGATGGGGCTGGGCTATCCGGGAGGCCCCATCATAGACAGACTGGCGCGCCAGGGAAATCCACATGCGTTCAAGTTTGCCGAGCCGCAGATACCCGGATTGGACTACAGCTTCAGCGGCCTGAAGACATCTTTCCTCTACTCGTTGCGCGATTGGGTGACCGCAGAGCCCGGATTCATAGAAAATCACAAGGCTGACATTGCCGCAAGTCTGGAGCATTCAATCGTGGATATACTTATGAAGAAGTTGCGCAAGGCAGTGCAACTGACAGGCATCAGACATGTGGCTGTGGCCGGTGGGGTGAGCGCGAACAACGGTTTGCGCAATGCTTTCCGGGAACACGCGGAAAAATATGGGTGGCATATATACATTCCGAAGTTCAGCTATACCACGGACAATGCGGCAATGATAGGCATAACGGGGTATTTCAAGTACCGTGACGGCGATTTTTGCGGCATCGATGCTCCGGCATTCTCAAAAGTGACATTCAAATAAAAAACCATGGAATTTGAAAGCAAGATAATAAGCAGGAAGATAAGTCAGCTGCTTTGGGAAAGGGAACAGACCCTTGCCACGGCGGAAAGCTGCACGGGAGGGCGCATAGCCGAGGCCATAATATCTGTCCCGGGCGCGTCCAAATACTTCAAGGGCGGCATCATTTCGTACACGAATGAGACAAAAGAGTGCCTGCTCGGGGTGCCGCATGAGCTGCTGGAGGAGAAGACTGCGGTATGCGAGGAGGTCGCTATAGCGATGGTAAGAGGCGCTTGCGCCGCCCTTGGCACCGATTTCGCCATCTCGGCGACAGGCATAGCCGGCCCCACGGGCGGCAGCAAGGACATACCGGTGGGCACAATATGGGTGGCCTGCGGCTCAATGGACAAGTTCAAGACGTTCAAGGTTGAAGAAGACCATGGCCGCGACATCAACTTGGCCATAGCAACGAAAAAGGCAATGCAGATATTCCTTGATTTCCTTCAAGACGAGGAAAGCCAGGCCGAAGGGCCGGAGAAAGGATAGCCGATGGCTGTGGCATCCCCGTGGCCTGTTCTTGGCGATTGCGCGTGGTGTTAATGCGGCAGCGTGACGGTGGTGGCGTTCTTCGGGTTACGGGATTGCGATTGGCTTGGTTTGGATGAAGAACCGCGGTGGAATGATTGACGGCGGTCGAGGTTGACGTCGGCTCTCATTCAGCTAAAGATGGTTTTTCTTTCATTTCCTGTGATTATTGCAATTGCGGTCGGTCTAAAGGTGGTGAAAGTGCATATAAAGCTGATTTTTAAGGCAAAAGTTTTGCATTTTAGGAAAAAAGCCTTATCTTTGCAACCTGTTTGGATAAGTCACTAAAAAGGAAACGAAAAACTTAGATAGAAATGTCGAAGATTTGTCAGATTACGGGAAAGAAAGCGCAGGTGGGCAATTATGTGTCTCACTCAAAGCACCGCACAAAGCGTCGCTTTGAAGTAAACATTTTCAGGAAGAAGTTCTACTATGTGGAGGAAAACTGCTGGATTAGCTTGAAACTCAGTGCGGCAGGATTGCGCTTGATTAATAAAGTGGGGCTTGACGCCGCCCTCAAACATGCCATAGCCAAAGGCTATTGTAACAGGAATGACATTAAAGTGATAGGAGACTGATTGATATGGCAAAGAAAGTAAAGGGCAACCGCGTACAGGTAATATTGGAGTGTACTGAGATGAAGAACAGTGGCCTGCCGGGAACGAGCCGTTATGTCACTACCAAAAACCGCAAGAACACTCCGGATAGGATGGAGTTGATGAAGTATAACCCCATCTTGAAGAAAATGACCTTGCATAAGGAGATAAAATAACTATAATTAAAGCACTTAAGACATGGCAAAGAAAACCGTTGCAACCCTCCATGAAGGTTCGAAGGATGGGCGCGCTTATTCAAAGGTGATAAAGATGGTTAAGAGCCCGAAGACGGGTGCATACGTCTTTAACGAGCAAATGGTTCCCAACGAGGCTGTCAAGGACTTCTTCAAGAACTGATTCAGTTATATGATACATGCGGCCGCAATCCTGAAAGGTTTGCGGCCTTTTTGCCGTTCAAGGATAACGTACAATCTTTGCGTTGCCGTATTTCATCCTTGTCGTTTGCCGTAGCCATCTCTCCTTTTAGGAAGACAGTTTGCATCATGCGTGTGCGGAAAGACGGTGCGGGCTTTAATCGTAACCTTGTTGCATCCCATGCCCATGCTTGGACTTCTTCGGAAGTTTGTAAGCAAGGCCATTACGCATGGATGTTTACACTCTGCGGCGCGACAATTTGCCCCCGTTCCATAAAAGGCAGGGCGGAACTGCGCTTCACTTTGGTCGTGAATGTCCATGTTCCGGCGTTGATTGCCTTGAATGACAGGGCGAATATGCGTTTTCTTTGTTTGCGCGCATCTTCTTTAAAGTGCTGTCGGCAATTTGTTTGTCAATGATAACGTCATCTCGGATTTTTTGTGTAAGTTTGCACTAAAATATTGTTATATGGGAATTTTCGGCTTTTTTAGTAAAAACAAAAAGGAAACACTCGACAAAGGATTGGAGAAAACAAAGAACAGTGTCTTTGATAAATTGGCACGTGCTGTGGCAGGCAAGTCGAAAGTTGACGACGACGTGCTCGACAATCTGGAGGAAGTATTGATAACAAGCGATGTCGGTGTGGACACAACGCTGAAAATAATAAGACGAATAGAGGAGCGCGTGGCCCGCGATAAATACGTTGGCACATCAGAGCTTAATGGCATATTGAGAGACGAGATAGCCGCACTGCTTTCCGAAAACAACACCGAAGACAACGAGAACTGGGAGTTGCCGGCCGACCATTCGCCTTATGTAATCCTTGTGGTCGGCGTGAACGGCGTGGGCAAGACCACCACGATAGGCAAGTTGGCCTACCAATTCAAGAAGGCGGGAAAGAAAGTATTCTTGGGCGCAGCCGACACTTTCCGCGCCGCTGCGGTAGAGCAGCTTTGCATTTGGGGGGAGCGTGTGGGCGTTACGGTGATAAAACAACAGATGGGCAGCGACCCGGCGTCGGTGGCTTACGACACCATCAGTAGCGCGAAAGCCAATGGAGCGGATGTCGTGTTGATAGACACTGCCGGTCGGCTTCACAACAAGGTGGGGCTGATGAACGAGCTGAAGAAGATAAAGGATGTCATGAAGAAAGTGTTGCCGCAGGCACCCGACGAGGTGTTGCTGGTTCTTGACGGGAGCACCGGGCAAAATGCTTTCGAGCAGGCCAAGCAGTTTTCCGCCGTGACACAGATAACATCGCTTGCAATAACCAAGCTCGACGGCACGGCCAAGGGAGGAGTGGTGATTGGCATCAGCGACCAATTGAAAGTGCCCGTCAAGTATATTGGCCTTGGCGAAGGAATGGAAGACTTGCAGCTCTTCAGCAAGCGGCAGTTCGTTGATTCGTTGTTCAAGAAAGATTGACGTGTGAAAAAGGGCACCGTAGACATAATCACAATGGGCTGTTCGAAGAATCTTGTCGACAGTGAGACGCTTATCGGACTGTTTGAAGCTAACGGCTATGAATGCACCCATGACAGCGACAGTCCGCAAGGCGACATTGTGGTGATTAACACTTGCGGCTTCATAGAAGATGCCAAGCAAGAGAGTATAAATGCCATTTTGGAGTTTGCACGGGCAAAAGACGAGGGGCTTATAAGGCATCTCTATGTCATGGGATGCCTTTCGCAAAGATACAAGAATGAGCTTGCGGCGGAAATACCGCAAGTAGACAAGTATTACGGAAAGTTTAATTACAAGGAGTTGATTGCCGACTTGGACAGCCGGGCCGTGGATGTGCCTGAAATTCGCCGCCATGTCACCACGCCTGTCCATTATGCCTACCTTAAAGTCAGTGAGGGGTGCGACCGCAATTGCGCCTATTGTGCCATACCCATCATGACCGGCAGGCATGTGAGCCGCAAGCAAGACGACATACTTGACGAGGTGCGCACCTTGGTGAAAGGCGGAACAAAGGAATTCCAGGTCATAGCACAGGAGCTTACATATTATGGGGTGGACTTGGACGGACGGCAACAAATAGCCGAACTGATAGAGCGCATGGCCGACATACCGGGCGTGGCATGGATACGCTTGCATTATGCCTATCCTGCCCAGTTCCCGGCTGACTTGCTCCGGGTGATGCGTGAGAAGCCGAATGTGTGCAAATACCTTGACATTGCTTTGCAGCACATATCTGACAACATGCTTGTCAGAATGAGACGGCACATCAATAAGGCCGAAACATACGCACTGATGGAGCTCATCCGCCATGAGGTTCCGGGAATACATATCCGCACGACGCTAATGGTCGGCTTCCCCGGTGAGACCGAAGCCGATTTTGAAGAGCTTATGGAGTTCACCCGTTGGGCCCGTTTCGAGCGGATGGGGGCATTTGCCTATTCAGAAGAAGACGGCACTTATTCTGCCGATAATTATGCCGACGATGTGCCGTCAGAGGTCAAGACGCAACGGTTGGATGCGCTCATGGCACTCCAGCAAGAGATAAGCGCGGAGGTGGAAGCGGCAAAAGTGGGAAGCGTGATGAGAGTCATCATAGACCGTATCGAGGGCGACTATTACATAGGGCGCACGGAGTTCAGCTCACCCGAGGTAGACCCTGAGGTGATTATCCCTAAAGGTGAGCGCAGCTTGGACATAGGACAGTTTTACGATGTCAAGATAACCGGCTCCGAAGAGTTTGACCTTTATGCTACTACAAATATAGAATGACGCCATATCATGAACAATAAGGATTTTATAACTGAGTTGGCACGGCGCACCGGTTATACGGCATCGGCCACCCAAAAGATGGTCAACACCGTGGTTGAGGCCTTGGGCGATGCTTTCCAAGAGGGCACGACTGTCGTGATAGAGGGCTTTGGCAACTTTGAGGTGCGCAAGAAGATGGAGCGAATAATAGTGAATCCAACCACACAGCAGCGTATGCTTGTCCCTCCTAAGTTGGTGCTTGTGTTCAAGCCTGCGGGCGATTGGAAAGAAAAAATAAAGGTTCAAGTTTAGGCTTCGCATGAAAACAATCACGATTCAAGATTTGGCACAGGTCTTGGCCGATAAGAAAAAGCTTGAAGACAGGGTCTCACGGTTGTTCGTTTCGACCATGTTTGAAGTGGTACGCGATGCGGTGGAGGAAGAAAAACTCGTCAAAGTCAAGGGGCTCGGCACTTTCAAGTTGGTGGAAGTCGGCGCACGCGAAAGCGTCAGCGTGAACAATGGAGAGAGGGTGACGATAGACAGTCATGGCAAGGTGACGTTCACTCCGGACACCATAATGAAAGAGTTGGTCAACAAGCCTTTCTCTCAGTTTGAGACGGTGGTGCTCAACGAGGGCGTGGATTTTAACGACTTGGATTCAGACATTGACGAGAGCGATGCCGTGGCGGATGAATCGGATGGCGAGACGGAATCGGATGTCGTGACAGCGGACGGCGGAATGGATGGCGGCACACGCGATGACGCTTTTGACGAAAGCGTGCCGGAAGGCAGCGGACAGCAAGACGACTTGGGCGAAAACGGCTCTTTTGCAGACGAAGAGAGTGACGGGAAGCCACAGAGTGCGGACACAGACGATGAAACGGACGCCGTGGCAGTTGCCGATGAAACGGCTCCTGCCGACACCGGCGTGGAGGACAGCGTGAGTTCACAACCATTTGACGGCGAGCTTGAATCGGATGGCGATGCCTTGGATGTGGCGACGGCCGGCGGAGACGGCCATGCGGAAGATGTGCCGGCGGTTGAGATCGTGTCTGAGGAAGCCGCCGCCGATGATATTCAGGAGAATAGTGTTGCTATGGAGTCTGTTGCCGATGAGCCGGAATCGGACGATGCCGGTTCGCTTGAAGCCGGACATAAAAAACGGCATGGCGTAATATATGCGCTCCTTTGGGGCATCTGTGTGCTCGCTCTGATGGCCGGCTCTGCCTATGTAGGGTTTCTGTACGGGCGTCATGAGCTTCATCGCTCGTCTCTGACGGAAATGCCATCTGCCGCAAAGTCGGCACCGACGCAAGTCAGCAAGCAGGAAAAGCCGGCAGCTGAGCGCGACGATGCCTCCGGCTCAACGTCAACAGAGCCACAAGAAAACTCACTTGGCGGCATTGAAACCGTGGCGGCATTGTCTGACAGCACCGACGCGGTTTCTGGCGAAGCCGTGCTTCATGAGAGCCTGCGGCAAGAGCAAGCCACAGTGGCGGCAAGCGTGGTAGACCCTGAGGTATATGAGAAGATGGACAACAGGGTGCGCACGGGCGCTTACAGAATCATAGGAACCGACACTGTGGTGAAAGTGAAGAAAGGCGAGACGTTGATTAGGATAAGCGATCGGATGCTTGGGCGAGGCATGGTGTGCTATGTGGAAGTCTATAATGGCATAACCCCGGGTGATGTGGTGAAAGAAGGGCAGAGCATCAAGATACCTAAATTGGAGTTGAAAAAGAAAAGGTCGCGATAGCCGAGCTGCGTCTTGTTTCACGGCGACGTGCTATCCGGCTGCAAGGGGCATGAGGCATTGAAGCCGAATCAATGACTGTTGTGCCACAACTGTGCGAGTGTCCACCACAACGGAATTATGACAGAGGTCGCGGTGGAGTGTTATCGGTTGGTTTGTTGAGGCCGATAACGCTTGCAACTGAGCGCAGTGGGTTTGTTGTAGAGGCAGTTTTGATTGCTCAAGGTTAAAGTGGATGCCGGCAATAAATCCGACCGGTTGTCCATGCCATTCTTTTCGTGCGTCTGCCTTGCAGCGGCAGTCATCATCATTTTTGTAAAGATATTTTACAGTGCATACAGCTTTCTCGCCATGCTTTGGCATAGGCGGTAAGCACTTGATTTTCAGCTGGTTTGCAATATGAGCCGTTTTGGTTTGTGAAACGGCTCGTTTCGGAGGGCGAAACAGGCCGTTTCGCAGCATCAAACGCCCCGTTTTGCGTCCTTGAACAGTAGCCGCTACTTTATGCTCCTTGCGTTTGTAAATATAATTTACTTCCATCCATTGCGCAATTTTCCTCGTGGCGGCAGCCCAATTTCCTGATGGCAAGGTATCTTTTTTCCTCTAATGTAACATCCATAAGGCCGGTTGTCGGCATTCGCTTTTTTGTCTGTGCCGTGGTTGGCTGCGGTGTTGCCGTGCCTTATCCACAGTTTGGCTGGATGCCGGCGTTGTCGTGCTGTTGTCAGTGTGTGCGGCCACGGAGTGAATTGTGGTTGCGCATTGGTGATGAAAAAAGCCTGTTGTGTACGAAAATGCTGTTTTTTGTACGATTTTCACAATCCGGACGTATCGTTTATGTCTATATTTGTTCATGCGAAAGGCTGCATGAGGCAATGCCGGTCAAGGCTCGCGCGTTCATATCCGTGCCGGATGCCTGCGGACAGTGCGCCCCCGGGGACGCGCAATGCCGGGATGTCGACATGTGGTCCGAGCACCCCAGACATAGACACAAATCAGTAACATTATGAAGAATTTTACGTCTTACATTTTTATGGTGGCCATGTTGCCGTTGCCGGCCTGCGCGCAGCGCATTCAGCAGCCGTTGGGGCGTTCCGTCGTGGCGGTCACAAACGAGTCGCGCCAGGATGTGCTCGTGTCATGGCGCAGGTTGGCGCAGGAGCCGGAAGACTGCACCTACAACATTTACATGCGGTCGCAGGGTTCGTCGGATTACACAAAAGTAAACGCCACCCCGATAGACAACACAAACTACCAGACCACGGTGGCATCGATACCTTTCGGCACGGAGGTAGCCGTTAGCATGGTGTCGCCCGACGGAGTGGAGGGCGATATCAGTGCGCCATTCCTTTTCGAGAACCATTCTTATGGCAATGTGTTCTTCGAAATCGACTTCGAGACAGAGTTACTCAATCCCAACAATTATGAGTTCAAGTACGCATGGCCCATGGATACCGATGGCGACGGCGAGTATGATGCCATACTTGCCGACCGCCGTTACTGTGGGTTGGCAGGCTCCGACGACCCGGGCTGCACCACCACGAGCCATAAATTGCAGGCTTACTCGATGGACGGGCAGTGTTTATGGACTGTGGACATAGGGCCAAACGTTGACATTGACGCAGGGCACACAGACATGGTGGTGGCTTACGACATCAATTGTGACGGTCGTTGCGAGGTAATCGTGAAGAGTTCCGACGGCACGCGCTTTTGGGATTCGCAGGCCGGCACGTGGGGCAGCTATGTCGGTGGCAGCGACACCGGCGACACCGACGGCGACGGAATCACGGACTACACCACTCAGAGCGAGCGCAATCCGCCTTTCTACATATCCGTCATCGATGGTGCCACGGGCGAGGAAATAACCTACTCAGAGCTTGACTACACGGCCATAACCGACGGTGAGGACCAGTACAGCCGCGACAATCGCGCCGACTATTACGACGACAGCAATGGCCTGGAGTACGCTTTCCTCGGCGCCAAGTTCGCCATCTGCTATTTCGATGGCATACATCCCTCGCTTGCCGTGCAGTGCTATAACCGCGACAAGTCTACCGGCCACCATTATTACGTGCTCGAGTGGAAGTTCGACTGGGCCAACGGCCAACCGTCCAACTGGCATCACGCCTACACGTGGGCCATGAAGACGGCCAATTCTTCGGTAGCCGAGTTCCACCAGCTGCGCGTGGCCGATGTCGATGGCGACGGCATCGATGACCTGATGGAGGGCGGCTATGCCGTAAACTCCGTCAAGGGTCTGGTGATGAGCCCCAGCATAGGGCACGGCGACCGCTTCGACGTTAGCGACATAGACCCCGAACGCCCCGGCCTTGAGGTATTCGCCATCCAGCAATCCAACCTCATGGGGCAGGTGCTCTATGATGCCGCCACCGGCGAACACATTAAGGAGTGGTATCTTTCCACCATTGGCGATGTGGGGCGCGGACGCTGCATCGACGTTGATTCCACGCACAAAGGATATGAGATATTCTCCACCATGGGCAACCTGTATGATTGCAGGGGTGACTTGATAAGCGAGGGCGAGACCGCCTACCCTGTGGAAGCCTCGTGGTGGGACGGCGACTTGCAGCGCGAACTCATCGCTTCGAGCGGCGGCAGCGGCCGCGGCACCAACGTGCATATAGCAAAATACGATGGCACGCGCCTTGTGCAGTTCTCGCGCGAGAGCGGATGGGTCGTGCATACCGGTTCCGCCGTGCGCCCCGCTTTCATGGGCGACATGACCGGTGATTGGCGCGAGGAGTTGATACTCATGAAGCAAGACGCTTCGACGAGCACGGGCATGATAGGCTACTCAACCAACTTGCCTACCGACTACAGCTTCTACACCTTGCAGGAAGACCCGCACTACCGTCTCGACTGCACCACGCGCGGCTATTACCAGATGCCTTGCACTGGCTTCTATCTCGGCGGCGACATGCCTTACCCGCCCCTGCCGCCCACGATGACGGCCGACTTGCGCTGGCAGGGCGGCGCGGGGTGGAGTGCCTCTGGCAGTGGCTTCACTTCGTTCGACCAGACCACGTCTCGCAGCTTCTCCGATGGAGAGAGTGTAATATTCGACATTAGTGGCGACAATGCGCAGGATATACAAATCAGCGGTACGCTGATGCCATCGGTCGTCTATCTGATGAACCCCAAGGGGCACGACTATCACTTTGCCGGCACGGGCACGCTGGCCGGCGACATGGAGCTTTGGAAGTCGATGCAAGGTACGGCCACGTTTGACTGCGACCTCACCTTTACCGGCAGGGCTGTGGTGAGCGAAGGCACGCTCTGCGTCAATGGCAGTGTGGCCGGTCCCGTGGAGCTGCGCGCCAAGGGTACGCTGGCCGGCACGGGCACTGTCAACGGGAACATGGTCTTTGAGGCTGCTCTCAACTACGAGGGCTGCCGGCTGATGCCGGGCAATGATGATGACCCTTACGGCACGCTTGCGTTTGGCCAGAGTCTTGTGCTTCCCGGCGATGTGTATATAGAGGTGCAGGCCGCTGACGGACAGGCGTCTATGATTAGTGTGGACGGCGACT
Source organism: uncultured Prevotella sp. (assembly GCA_964554115.1). Taxonomy (GTDB): domain Bacteria; phylum Bacteroidota; class Bacteroidia; order Bacteroidales; family Bacteroidaceae; genus Prevotella. The sequence continues at coordinate 9,491 of CAZKMT010000002.1, read as the reverse complement.
TGACGCTGGAGGGCACTAACCATATCACCGTGACATACTCAGGAGACGTGCTTGACGAGGGCACTTACGTGCTGGCAGAGTGCAGTGGCGAGCTTGTGGCAGACCCATCGTCCATCGAAGTGCTCGGACTGAGCCAGGGTTACAGCCTCTCCGTAGAGGGCAATCAGCTCGTGCTCACCGTCAATCCAACCCGCAGTCCGATGCAGGGCGTGACTTGGACGGGCAACGAAAGCAATCAGTGGAACTATGAGTCTGAGAACTTCGAGGTGGGCGGCGAGGCCACCACGTTTGTGACGGGTGATGAAGTGGTGTTTGACGACGGAGCGACCGTCCGTGACATAACGCTTGATGTGACTGTCGCGACAGGAGGTGTGACATTTGATTTCGACCAGGGCACTTACACATTTACAGGCAGCGGTGGCATAAGCGGCAGCGGTGGCATGACCAAAAACGGGCAGGGCGAAGTGCGCATGGAGCTGCAAAACAGCGACTTCACAGGCCCTACTGTGATTAACGAGGGCACGCTCACGGTCACTAACCTGGCCGATGGCGGCACGAAGAGCGCGCTTGGCGCGTCGTCTGCCGACGAGGGTAACCTGCAAATGGCTGGCGGCACGCTCAGCATCGAAGCCACCAACATGGCCACTGACCACGTGATAACGCTCGTTGCCGACACGTCTACAATCACGGTGGCATCGTCCGGCGGTACCGTTTCGCTCAAGGGCATGGTCACTGGCGACGGCTACCTCGTGAAAGACGGCCCCGGGCAGCTTAACTTCACATACGGAGGCACCAATCCTTTTGCCGGTCTCATATTGAAGCGTGGCACCGTGGCAACTGGCGCGTGGAACTCCACGTTCGGACGCGTAGGCTCGCCGATGGTGCTGGAAGGCGGAACGGTAGACTTGATAGACGTGAACAACTCGTCGACGCGCCCCATATTCGACTATGAGGTGACCGTTGTGGAAGGTACAAGCAGCACCGTGATGGGCACCACGCGCGGCGCGATAAACGGCAGCTTCAGGGGCACGGGCAACCTTACCATAGTCTCTGACGGTGTGCGCAACGACATAGGCGCTGACTTCTCGGCCTTTGCCGGCACGCTTACCGCTCAGGGCAGCAACTTCCGCCTCATGGACAACGTCACAGACATGGCGCAGACTAACCTCGTGCTTGACGAGGGCTGTGTGATAGGGCATTACGCTTCCAACGGCAGCGGCCTGCGGGCCATAACCACATCCATAGGCTCAGTAGCTTCATCGTCGAACGACTGCAGCCTTGGCAACGGTGTCGACAGCTACGAAGTGGGGCTCAACAACGAGAGCGTCTCTTTCCGAGGGAAACTCACTGCAAGCACCGTGACCAAGCGCGGCACCGGAACGTGGACGCTTACCGGTGAGGGCAGCACGGCTGATGTCATCGTGGCAGAGGGCTTGCTGTTGGTAAACAACAGTGCCTTGAGCGTGGAGCCTGTGGAATTTGGCTCCGGCACGGTGGAGATTTTGGACGGTGGACGCATTGCCGGCATAGGCGGCGTAAATAATCTTGTGGCTCAATCGGGTGGTGTGGTGTCGGCAGGCAACGGAACTTACGGCACGCTGAAGTCAACCGGCTCCGTTACGCTGCACAGTGGCAGCACCATTGAGGTGAAGATTGGCTATAACAGCTATGGCGCGGAGACCAACGACAAGTACCATTTCGATGGCGACGTGACCCACGATGGCGACACTATACTTATAATAGTGGACGAAGAACGCCTGCTGGAGCCCGAGGAATTTATAGAAGTGTTTATTGGCGATGGTGCGCAAACGGGTTCGTTTGTGATAAAAACGGTGAGTGAAGGGCAGGATATACAGTGGGACGACACGCCGCTTCTTACGGAGGGGTTGCTCCGTGTGGCGTCGGCCACAGGCATCAAGGCTGTCAAGGCCGATGGTGACACAGTGGATGTGTACACCATTGACGGTATGCTTGTGCGCAAGGGCGTTGCCCGACCGACGGCACTCGATGGCCTTGCCTCCGGTGTTTACATCGTGGGAGGCCGCAAGGAGATAAAATACTGACGCTCTCCTTGCTTGTCGGAGGCACCCATTGTGTGGGGGAACGTCGCAATGCTGCGTTCCCCGTGCCTTTCAAAATGATTTCTTTGTGTGTTTTTTCTGTTTGGGGAGGGCGGTCTTTGGGCCGTCCTCCCCTCTTTCATGTGCCTCTGCGGTGGCCGCATCCGGCATTGTGTGGTTATGGTGGCTGTCTGTCGGGATGACAGCCGGGATGCCATCGCCTGCGTCAAGGCTTCTTTCCATATTTGCTCGGCACCACCCCGAACTTGGCCTTGAAGCATCTGTTGAAGTAGGAGGCGTCGTGTATTCCCACCTTGTAGCTCACCTCGGCCACTGTGAGGCCGCCTTTCAGTAACAGCGTGGCCGCCATGTCCATGCGTTTGTTCTGCAAATACTTGTTGGGCGAGGTTCCGGTGAGTTCTTTCGTCTTGTAGAACAGCTTCGTGCGGCCAAGTTTCATCATCTCGGCCAGTTTGTCCACGGTGAAGTTGGGGTCGCCCACGTGTTGCGATATTATGGCGTTCATCTGTTCGATGAATCTTTTGTCGGCCGCCGATGTCACTATCCGAGCCGCCTTTGTGCTGTCTGTGGCTTCTGTTTGTCGTTCGGTGGCTTGCCCGGAAAGGCCTTGTCTCTTGAACGCATTGCCAATCAGTTGCACGGCTCTGGCCTTGAGCAGCTTTGGGGAGCATGGCTTCACCATGTAGTCGTCGGCTCCGGCGTTGTAGCTTTTCAGCTTGCAGTCATCGTCATCGAGGGCGGTAAGCATTATCACGGGTGTGTCGGCAGTGTCTGCGTTGGCCTTGATGTGCCTCACGATGTCGTAGCCGCTGATGTCCGGTAGCATAACATCGCATATCACGAGGGCCGGTTTCTTGGTCGCCATGCCCTCTATCGCGGCTTCGCCGCTGGCGTAACTGTCAGTCAGGAAGAGTGTGCCCATCTCGTCAGTCAGTTGGCGTCGCATGTCCGGGTCGTCTTCTATTATGGCTATCTTGATGTCGTTGAATGCTTGTTGGTGCAACTCCATGATGGTTTCGCCGTCCGGGATGCCGTGCGATTCGGGCGTGGCCGTGGCGCGGTCAGGCTCTGCCTTGTAGTCGCTCTCGGTGTAGGGGCTGCCATCGGCGGGCAGACTGACGATGAACGTCGAGCCGCCTTCGGTGCTCTTGCGCCTGTATGTGAGTGAACCTTTGTGCAACAGGGTCATCTGCATGGCGTTATACAGGCCGACGCCCATGCCTCCATGCGAGGCGTATCCCTGCATGAAAGGCTTGAACATGAGCTGTTGCCGTTCGTCAGAGATGCCGGCTCCGCTGTCTTCCACCGTTATTTCTATCTGTCCGTCGACTTTCTTTATGGCGAGAGACACTCTCCCGCGCTCGGGCGTGTACTTGATGGCGTTGCTCATAAGGTTGTAGATTATGGACTCGACCATCCGTCGGTCGAACGGCATCATATAGTTGCGGTCGAACGGTATGAACGTGGTTGTTATGTCTTTTTGCCGTGCCAGATGTCTGAAGTCATCGAAAATGTTTCGGGTGAAGCATATAATGTCGCCCTCCTCGAGAGCAAGGTGCATGTTGCCGGTGTTCACCTTGCGGAATTCCATCAGCTGGTTCACCAGCCGCCGCAGTCGTTTGATGCCCCGGCCGGCCGTTTGCAGAGTGGCTTTCGATGGCGGACGGTCGCCGGTCTCCTGCATCTTGTCCACGGCTCCCTGTATTATGGCTATCGGTGTGCGGAACTCGTGGGTCACGTTTGTAAAGAAGCTCAGCTTGAACTCATCCATTTGCCGCTCCACTTCCATCTGTTGGTGCAGCCGCAGCTTCTCCCTCGCGTTGTGGTATAGGTACAGTCCGATGGCCGTTGCGGCTGCGATGTAGGCCAGCCACGCCCATAATGTGTTGTACCACGGGGGTAGTACCACGATGCCGAGGGTCGTTTCGGAGCTCCATTCGTTGTCGCTCAACGCCCGCAGGTGGAATGTGTACTTGCCCGGAGCTATCTTTCCATATTCCACATGGTTTACACTTGTCATCCGTTGCCAGTCGTTGTCTATCCCCTCAAGGTAGTATTGGTAGAGCGTTGATTCGGTGTTGCTGAAGTCGAAGTTGGAGAAGTAGATGGCAAGGCCGGTAGCGTTGTGCTTCAGCGTGACGCTTTCCATGTGTGTCGGTGCCAGAGGGAAGAGGCAGCTGTCGCTTGCCGACACGCCGTTGATGGCGATGTCGGTTATTCTTGCGGGCTTGGGCGCGGCCTCTTCGTTGCCGTATTCGCGTTGCGGCGTTATTATTGTCAGTCCGTTTCTTGTGCCGAAGAGCAGCCGTCCGTCAGCCATCGTTGTCACGCATCTTTCGGAATAGATGTTGCGGCCGGGCATCTTGCCGAACAGGTAGGTCTTCACCTTCAAGTCATGGTCATAGATTCGCGACAGTCCGCTTTCCGTCGCGACCCAGACGTGGCCGTAATAATCCTCCGTTATGGAGCTTACTGTGTTGTTGGCGAGGCCTTCCTTGTCGCTTATGGCCTTGTAGTCCACCTCGTCCGAGGCATCGGTGAATGAGCAGCGGAGCACTCCGTTGCCGTTGCTTCCCACCCACAGGTGGCCTGTGGAAGAAAATTTCAGGCATCGTACTTCGTCAAAAGGAAACTTCCCGTTTTTCGTGTTGAAGCATCGGAAGTCGTCGTCTGTGAGCGGATCTTTCCTCGTGTCGGCCACGTAGAGGCCGTTGTTGGATGCCACCCATATCCTGCCTGCGCTGTCGATTTCTATCTGGTGCAACCTGCTCTCGTTGAGGTTTCGGTTCAGGTAGAGCGTGAATGCCGGAGGCATCCCCTCTTCGAGGCGTGCCATTAGCAGGCCGTCTTCGTATGTCGCCATCCATATCCGCCCGTGACTGTCTTCCTTTATGTCGTAGATGTTGTTGCTCGGAGCGCGGTGTGGCGTGCTTTTCAGCGAATAGTTAATGCCGTCGATGTACAGTCCCTCACCGCGCGTGCCAATCCATGTATGGCCTTTTGAATCACGCAGGTAGGCGTATGCGCAGGCGTCGGTCTTCGCCACGGGCTTTGTTTCCAGCGTCTTTGCGTCGAGAGAGTATAGCCTGTTGTTCATCGTGCTGAATAAGGCGTTGCCGCCGTCGGTGGCGATGGTCATCTTGATGCAGTTGGCCAAGTCGCCACTGTGCCCCCCGGCAGGCGTGGCGAAAGCCGCCACCGACTGCCGCGATACCGATATGCAGGCCACGCCCATCATTTCTTGCGCCGCCCACACGGTGCCGTCGTTGCCTATCGACAGTGTGGTGAGGTAGTCGCTGTCTATCACTGGTTGCCCGTCTTTGGCCGAGAAGTGCCTCAGTGCGTCGCTGTCCGCGTCGTAGATGAACAGTCCGTTGCCGTAGGTGGCTATGTAGAAGAGCCCGTCTTTTCCGCGTCTCACGGTGTATTTGCGCCTGCGCTCCGATGTGAAGTCAGTGTCGGGCAGGAGGTTCAGGGCCTTTGCCTCGCCCGTTGGCGGGAATATCCACAGCCGTCCGCTGCCGTTCGACTCGAAGAAATAGCCATCGGCGGCGTCGAGCAGAAGGCCATCGGGCACTTGCAGCGCGTCGGGCTTGGTTACGGTTCCGGCCTGCAGGTCCACCATGAATGTAGATTTGCAGAACAGCATCCATTTGCCTTGCCACACGAAGTTGCTCTTGACATTGTCTGTCGTGCCCATTTCCTGTGGTATGATGAGGCTCTTTGCCACGGTGCCGTCGGTGTTGAACACTTCTATCCTGTTGCCCTCCGACAGGCAGGCGATGCCGTCTCCGAACGTGGTTGCCGTGATATACCGGCGACCCGCGACAATGGTTGCCGTATGTCCAGTGCTGTCTATGCGCAGCAGTCCGTCAGATGTGAGCACCCACGCCGCGCCGTTGCCGTCGACGACCACGCGCGGCACACGGTTGGCAGACAGCCGGCCATTGTCCGCATTATAGTCGGTGCATACGAATTTGCCGTCTTTCAGCCTCACGTGGCGCACTCCGGAACGATGGTCATACATCCATAGTTCGCTGCCGTTTATGGTGAGTCGGCGGAAAGGGCGGTTCTCGTCGCCGCGTCCCGTGTAGTCGACGAAGCGCCCTGTGGTGAGGTCATAGCAGGCAAAGGTGAGCGTGGCGGTGTGAATCCACAGCAGGTTGTTGCCGCTGTCGTAGTACAGGTTGCCTATGTTGGCGTCCACATCTTTCGACTTGTCGCTGCTTAGCGATGTGATGTTCGTGAACGAATAGCCGTCGTAGCGGCACAGGCCGTAGGCGGCACCGAGCCAGACGAAGCCGTCTCTGTCTTGCACAATGTCGTAGATTGTGTTGTTGGGCAAGCCATCGGCAGTGGCGATGCGCTTCCCCGACAGCACAATGGCACTTATGTCCGTGGCAACGGCCGTTATGGCAGTGATAAGGCAAAGGGTCAGTAAGGCTGTTTTCTTAAGCATCTTTGGCGTTTGATGGTTGGGCGGGGGCAGCCGCGTCAGCCGTTTGTGGATATGGCCGCGGCGTTTCGCCACTGCAAAGGTAATACATTATTCCGCTATTGCATGACAAAACTGTTTCCGATTGCTGTCAATTCACGCCGAAGCCGCGGCGAGGCTACATCGCCTTATCGCCGCGCCGCCTCCATGACGGTTTCATGGAGGCGGCGATTGCTTCTGTCCCGGCTGACAGCTTCACGCAGGGCGACACCCTTTCCGTGCCGCCCTGCCGTTCTCTTCGTTGGCGAGGCGAGTCCGTCCGGCACGTCGCTCCGGCGTGTGGCCTTTATTTCAGGAACTCGGTGACCGACTTGTCGGGCCCGAGATAGAATCCGGTGTGCGGCGGCTGGTTGTAGCCTACGTTTTCCGTTGCCACGCCTATGCGGTAGGGAATGTCTTCCATCAGGCAGTTTATCCGGTAGTCGGTGGGCGTGGTGGTGACGTACAGGCGCATTTCGTTGCTGTCCCTTGTCCTTACGAGCACCTCTTCGCGCCAGTCGCCTATTATGTCGGCGCTGAGGCACGGGTTTGATTTTGTGCCGTTGTTGAACTGGCAACCCTCAAACTCCTTGAGCAGTTCCATGTTGCCTGTCTGCCAGTCGTATTTCGTCACGCGGTTGTGGTCGAGCATTTCGCGCAGCAGGTCGCCGTCCCACCACACCGCCGAGTTGGTGGGCAGCCTCATGCCCCGTAGGTACAGTGCCGTGTCGTCTTGCTCCGACTTTTCCCGGTCGGTCTCTTTTTCTTCATCGTTGCGCTTCGGCGACACCACCTCTCCCTTGATGTTGCGGATGCCGCGGCTGTCGGAGCTCCACATCTCAAGCCCCGGATTGGTGGGGTCGATGTCGGCCGCCATGCAGCGTCCCACGTCTTGGTCGCTCTTTATCTGGAATATCACGCTGCCCGTGGCGGCGTCGCGCAGGTCGCTGCCATCGCGCCTGTTCTCATGGCAGTCCCATATCTGGAGCTTGTCGCTCGTGGGGTCGAACACGGTCAGGTGCATTGCGTCGCCGTGTCCCATGCCGGTGTTGTACAGTCCGGTGCCGTCGTCGTCCACGGCCATGGAGCCGTAGAGAATCTCGTCGCGTCCGTCGCCGTCGACATCAGCCACTCTCAGGTTGTGGTTGCCCTGTCCGGCGTAGTCGCTCCAGCGTTCGTCGTTGGTGTCAAACGTCCAGCGGTTGGTGAGCGTCTTGCCGTCCCAATCCCATGCGGCGAGCACGGTGCGGGTGTAGTATCCACGGCAGAAGAGGGCACTGGCTTTCTGCCCGTCGAAGTATCCCAGTGCGGCGAGGTAGCGTTCGGAGCGGTTGCCGTGGCTGTCGCCCCATGCGCTCACGTCGCCCCGCTCCGGTATGTAGTCGGCACTGGCCATTGCCGCTCCGGTGAGGCCGTTGAAAACAGTGATGTATTCGGCTCCCTTCAGTATCCGGCCGGCAAGCCCGTTGCCGCGTCTCGACCTGCCTTGGCCGCTGTTGCGGCGGTCTCTGTCCGGCGGACCGGGCATGCGGCCCTCGCGGCGCGCCGCTTCCCATTCCTCCCTGCGCTTCTCCATCTCGGCTTTCTCCTTGACGGCGTTCTCGCGGTTTGTCTCGTAGTTGGCCTTGGCTTCCTCTATGCCCTCGCGCCAGTCGGCGTTGGGGTCACCTATTACGTTGCCTTGTCCGTCGATGGTGCCGTCGGCCGTCTTTACCATCAGTTCCGCCCGTCCGTCGCCATCGAAGTCATATACGATGAATGGCACGTAGTGGGCGCCGCTCCTGATGTTGGGCCCCATGTCGATGCGCCACAGGCGCGTGCCGTCGAGGCGGTAGCAGTCGAACAGGGTGTTGCCGGTGAAGCCGCCGTGGGCATTGTCGCGGGCGTTTGACGGGTCCCATTTCAGTATTATCTCGTATTGGCCGTCGCCGTCCACGTCGCCCACGCTCGCGTCGTTGGCAGAGTAAGTGTAGTCTTGCCCGTCGGGTGTGATGCCGTCATCCGGCTTTTGGAGTTTTATCGGAAGGTAGCCGAGCGGCGCGCCCGCCGCCAGCGTGTAGCTGCCGTCGTTGCCGCCGCCGCGTATTTCATAGGTGACGTCAGTGTCTGCCGGATTGTCGTCGACGAAGAATGTACCCCCCGAGGTCAGTGGCTCGCTGTTCAGCTTCACCCCGTTGCGGTAGATGTCGAACGGTTCGCCTTTCTTGTCGGTGTAGAGCGTGCGCCAGCTCACTATCACGTGGCTTGAGTCTTGCCTTATGGCCACCACTCCCCGGTTCAGCTTTTCGCGCTGGATGTTGTCCATGTCGTAGCGTGGTTGTGCGTATGCCGCCGTGCCGATGGCCGCTGCCACTGCCATTGTAGCTAAGTGTCTCATGTCGTTTTTTGTTTAAATGTGGTTTTTAGTTGTATGCCGTTTGGTATATTTTATAGACGTTAGTATGCAGATAAGGTTTAATCATCGACAAAAAACAAGGACGTTTTTCCCGTGCAGGCGGCATGGAGCGAGGCATTGCGGCATGTGCCGGCGGTGTGCGGCGATGGCTTTGTGGCAGTAAACAATCTTTACAAAAGAGGACGGCACGGCGTGGGCACGGTCGTTTCGCATTGCGAAACAGGCCGTTTTGGAATGCAAAATGGTGCGTTTCAGGCTGTAAAACGGCCTGTTTCGGAACACGAAACGGCACATTTTGCAACCTCTCAGAGAATCAGATGGTTATGAAAGCGACAGAGGCAGCGCGGAAACTCCGTTCGCATTGTGAAATATTTTTACAATACGGTGGCTGCGGCAAACCTATGCCAAGGGGGTGGGGCATGGCTGTGGCAGAGACGGAGGTGGCTGTGCCACAGCGCGGCGGACGGCTGCGGCAGGCATGAAAAGGCCAAAGACGGCGCGTCAGGGAAGCGTTTCGGCACGGTATTTGCTATCGTCAAGG
>CAZKMT010000001.1:122605-128284 GCA_964554115.1 uncultured Prevotella sp. | reverse complement strand
AGACCGACGGCGTGGGCAAGGTGCAGATAAGCGGACCCAACAAGGAGAGCATCGATGGAGCGTTGGCAAAGATACGCGCCATTGTGGCCATACCCGAAGTGGGCGAGGTTTACGATGGCATCGTGCGCTCGGTGATGCCTTACGGCTGTTTCGTGGAGATACTGCCGGGCAAGGACGGGCTGTTGCATATCAGCGAGATCGACTGGAAGCGGCTTGAGACCGTGGAGGAAGCCGGCATCAAGGAGGGCGACAAGATAAAGGTGAAGCTAATGGAGATAGACCCGAAGACAGGCAAGTACAAACTGTCGCATCGCGTGCTCATCCCCAAGCCCGACAACTATGTGGAGCGTCCCACTCGCCGCGAACGTGGCGAACGCAGGCCGCGTGGCGAGCGCAGGCGTCCTGACCAAAGGCAGGGTGAGGAGAACCACGAACCCCACGACTTCAACGATTCGCTCGACAGGATGGGATTTTGATGCCGTCGGACACCCAGCCTTGATGCAACCTGCGAAGGATGCTCAGGCAGGGTTTCGGACGCATCTGCATATAATACAACGCATAGAGGATGTCGGGCTATTGCGGCGCGACATCCTCCTTGTTTTATTAGGCGACGTAAACGCCGCGGCGCGACTATTGCAATCGGCGGCGGCACCAATGCGAAAGACATGGATTGGTAAAACGTATCATCATGGAAGTGAAAATAGAAGAATCGTGGCGCAAGCACTTAGGCGCGGAGTTCGACAAGCAATACTTTGCCGATTTGGCGGCCTTTGTACGTTCGGAGTATAAGCATTGCACGTGCTATCCACCGGGCAGACTTATATTCAACGCATTCAACCTATGCCCGTTTGACAAGGTGAAAGTGGTAATCATCGGACAAGACCCTTACCACGAACCGGGCCAGGCACAGGGGCTGTGCTTCTCCGTGGGCAACGGGGTGCAGTTTCCGCCGTCACTCGTAAACATATTCAAAGAAATAGAGATGGACATAGGCACGCCAATGCCAGCCTCTGGCGACCTCACGCGATGGGCGGAACAAGGGGTGCTGCTGCTCAACGCCACCCTCACGGTGCGTGCGCACCAAGCCGCCAGCCACCAAGGGCACGGCTGGGAGGTGTTTACCGACGCCGCCATACGCGCCCTCAACGCAGACCGCGACCACCTTGTGTTCATCCTCTGGGGTGGTTATGCCCGCTCAAAAGCCCCGTTGGTGGATGCGTCGCGCCACTTGATACTGCAATCGGTGCATCCATCGCCACTGTCGGCCAACCGTGGCGGCTGGTTCGGCAACCATCATTTCTCGCGCGCCAACGCCTATCTGGAGCATTACGGGAAAGAGCCTATACGGTGGTGACAGACAGAAAAAGCAGGCCATACGTGGCGTAAGCACCGGACGACATGCAAAAAGGGAAACCGGCCATCGCCGACGGTGCAGCGTCTGATGCCAACGACAGTCCGCGAGAAATGCGAACTTTCATTAACTACAACAATGGAAATACCTCCGATAATACAGGTTGGCAGTGTGCTGCTGTCAGCCGACATATTCACTGAATGCTTTTGCTGCGACCTCGACGCTTGCCATGGCGCGTGTTGCGTGGAAGGCGATGCCGGAGCGCCCGTCACCATCAATGAGATAGCAGCCCTCGAAGAGAGCCTCGAGACTGTCTGGGGTGACCTTTCGGCGGGGGCACAGGCTGTAATCGACCGTAAAGGTGTTGCCTACACCGACAGTGACGGCGACCTTGTGACAGCAATCGTGGATGGACGCGACTGCGTGTTCACCTACCATGAACACAGCTGTTGCTATTGTGCGATGGAGAGGGCTTTCAGACAGGGGCTTACAAGTTTTTGCAAACCGGTGAGCTGTGCCCTCTATCCACTGCGCGAAAAAGTGTTCGCCGATGGCACCGTTGGCCTTGACTACCACCGGTGGGAGATATGCCGTCCAGCCACAGACAAAGGGCGCAGGCTCGGTCTGCCACTCTACCGCTTCCTGCGTGAACCGCTCATAAGACGCTTTGGGGCTGAATGGTATGCCGAACTGATGGATGTGGCCTCAGAATTGCGACGCAGCGGGATGCTCGGCGAAGCCCGTTGACAAAGCGGCACAGACTCAACCTGCCTTATTTTGGCGTGCGCGGACAACATTTCAGTGAATAAGATTCACTGAAATATGTTTTTTTTGTCGTTTCCTATCGCAAAAGAAGAAATATTGAACAATAATAAGCGCTTGGAAAACATTCTTTTGTCACGCAAAGCAATTACCTTTGCAACACATATTTCTACTATCACATGCGCTTTAATGTTACTGAACTTTTAATCGCAACGGTAATGTTTTCCGCCTGCGACGGGGTGTTCTACTACCATCCTTATGACGTGCGCATCAGTGGCGAGACGGGGATAAACCAAACGAACATAGACCGCATAGAAGACAAATGCCTCGACAAAGACACGTTTTGTGTGGCATTTATCTCCGACACTCACGGATGGTATTCTGACACAGAAGACATGGTGGCCGACATCAATTCAAGAGCTGTGGCTGACTTCGTGGTGCATTTGGGCGACCTGACCGACAACGGCACAACGAAAGAATATAAGTGGCAGCGCGAAGTGCTTTCGGAACTAACCGTGCCGTATGTGGCTTTGCTGGGCAACCACGACTGCCTCGGCACAGGCGAGGAGGCTTATGGCCTCGTATATGGCGAAAGCAATTTCAGTTTCATTGCGGGACGGGTCAAGTTCGTGTGCCTCAATACCAATGCCACTGAATATGATTATGTGGCAAGTACGCCCGATTTCAACTATATGGAAGAACAGATGACCGAAGACTCGGCCCTTTTTGACCGCACCATAATATGTATGCATGCCGCCCCATACAGCGACCAGTTTAACAACAATGTAGCCAAGCCGTTCGAGCTTTACGTCAAGGCATTCCCCGGCTTGATGTGTTGCGTCCATGGCCATGACCACGCCAGCAAGATGTCTGAAATCTTTGAAGACGGCGTAATCTATTTTGGTGTCGACTGCGCGGAAGACCGTAATTACCTTATGTTCACCATAACACCCGAAGGATATGATTATGAGGTGGTTGACTTTTAGCCTGCTGGCAGTGATGATGGTGCAGGCCGCCAATGGCGCACAATATGGAACAACAAAGCCGCCCACTGCGGATGATGACATTATTGCGACAGTCATTATGGTCGATGGCGACACGGACAAGGAGAAACCGGACACCGTGACAGCCTACGACCGCCGCATACACCGCTATCGCCGCAATTGGCAACGCCTCATACCCACGCAGTCGGTCATTCAGTATGCGGGAAACATGGGCTTGATTTCCGTTGGAATGGGATGGGAATATGGTCGCCGCAAGCAGTGGGAGACTCACCTGCTCGTAGGCTTCCTGCCAAAATTCGGCAGCGACCACAGCAAGGCCACCATGACCCTAAAGGAGAATTTCATTCCCTGGAGCATATCCATTGGCGACACGGGGTGGGCAGTGGAGCCGCTGTCGTGCGGACTTTATGTAAACACGGTGTTCGGCTCTGAGTTTTGGAATAAGCAACCCGACAGATACCCACAAAATTATTATCCATTCTTGTCCACAAAGATACGCTTCAACATCTTTGTCGGTCAACGTCTGGAGTTTACCTTGCCAAAAGACAAGCGCAAGTTTGTAAAAGGCATCACGGCATTCTACGAGCTGAGCACTTGCGACCTGTACCTGCGTACGATGATTAAAGACAGTAAGATAAAGCTGACAGACATCGTTGGCCTGTCGTTAGGATTGAAATTCCAGCTGTTTTAAACAATTTTCAATATCAAGAACCGGCTCTGCCGCCTGCACTTACATCCTCATGTGCTTCATCCCATGGCCACCCCATGTAGTGGTGCCCACCTGCCTGAAGCCCGCGGAGATGTAAAGCCGCTCTGCGGCGGGGTTGCCCTCGTCTACGAGCAGACCCACCGGACCGCAACCCAAGCGGGCAGCCTTTGCGGCAGTGGCACGCAACAAAGACCTTGCGACACCCTTGCCACGCCATTGCGGCATCACGGCTATCGAATCAAGATATAGCTCTCCGGGGCCGGTCTCATCGGTCATTCCGTTGAAATCGCGGCCAAATGTTTCTTTCATGCCATCAATGAACGCACGGCGCAATCGGTGGAGTCGGCTGCCATCGTAGCTCACGCTCACGCCCACCACCGCTCCCGTGCCATCAATGGCGCAGATGGCATTCTCGTAACTGTACTGCGTTCCCCTCATCTCCACAAGCGAGGTTATGAAGCGATGGAAGTCTTCGGCAGTGTGTCCGTCCCCATAGAAGTAGCGGCAGCATTCTTCCGACATAGCCACCAGGATGAGCGATGCTATTTGCGGTGCGTCGGAGGGAAGCCCTTGCCGTAATGTTATGTCGCTGTGCATACTTTCCCGCACGGTGGCTCTTGTGCCGCCATGCGGATTACAAATTTATACCTTTGCCAGCACACGACAATGGCTTTTATTCTTTTTTATGAAAACATTTGTGGGGCAAGCCGATTTTATGCGTAACTTTGCGTGCAATAAATAAAGTAATGGTATGCGGCGGCGCCTGTAAGCATGGCTCGGACATGCGGCGCGACAAGCAGCCACATTAAATTAACAAAAATGAACAACAACAATTTTAAAATCGGAGAGTTGTCAAGAGACAAAGAGTTGTACTTGTCTCGTGCGTTTCCTGCACTGATGCAGAAAGTTTATGTTTGGATGACGTTGGCTCTTGTCATAACGGCAATCACGGCTTATGGCGTGGCATCTACGCCTGCATTGCTCATGACGATTCTCACCAATAGGATGTTGCTCTTTGGGCTAATCATAGTGGAGTTGGCTCTTGTTTGGGGAGTGTCTGCGGCCATCAACAGACTGTCACTGGCCACGGCAACATTGATGTTCGTGCTGTACTCGGTCATCAATGGAGCCACGCTCTCTGTCATATTCGTTGTGTACACAGCATCTTCTATCACGAGCGTATTCTTGATAACGGCCGGGACGTTTGCGGTAATGGCTATTGTTGGCTATACCACTAAGAAAGACCTTACGTCTATGGGCAGGATTATGTTCATGGCTCTTATTGGATTGATAATAGCCACCATCGTAAACTTATTCGTACAAAGCTCCGGCTTGACCCTCATCTTGAATTATGTGGGAGTGCTCGTGTTCGTCGGACTTACGGCGTATGACTCGCAAAAGATAAAGCACATGCTTTTGATGGCTGAAGACACGGGCGAGACAGCACAGAAACTGGCATTGTTAGGCTCACTGACACTCTACCTCGACTTTATCAACCTGTTTTTATACCTGCTTCGCCTTTTGGGAACAAGGCGCGATTAACATTTGCATAAAAGATCGCAATGCTGAAATGCCTGTCCATTCCAGCGCGTGATGTTCGACGGCACGGTTATCATCAGTCGTGAAAAAGAAAAGAGGGCGGCGATGTAGAGTGATGATGCCTATTCACATAGGCATGTTCCTTGTGCTGAAACAGGAAATTGGTTTGTGAAAACGACTGTGAATAAGCGACTCCGAAAGAAGTGTTGCGAATAAAGAAATGTCGAAAAACCGCCATAGCTGAAAATATTTCTCCGCACAGAACGTAAGTGTTCTGTAAGCGTATGGTAATTTAACTGTTTTCAAGCCCGGAT
>CAZKMT010000001.1:0-122505 GCA_964554115.1 uncultured Prevotella sp. | reverse complement strand
ACGCACAAAAAAACCGTCGGGCATTGCTCGGCGGTTATTTCTTTCATGATTCGCAGTTGATTACTGGGCAACAGTGCTGTCAGCTACAACAGAAGAGCTGTCGGCAACAGTTGAATCTGCCATGGCTGCGTCAACAACCTCTACAGAGTCCACAGCGTCTACCTCATCAACAGGTGCAGCCTGGTTGGTAGTGTTACCACACGATGCGAAAGAAATAGCTGCAACAGCTACGAACATAAATACCAATTTTTTCATCTTCTTTGCTTTTTAGTCTGTATAACAATCATTTGTTCATTAAAACGATGCAAAGGTATGTATTTTTTTGATAGGTTGTTCTTTTTTGGAGTGCTTTTTTTGTGGCTAAAATGTAACATTTATGCAATTTACTGATATTCAATCGGTTGCCAAATGTTAAATAATGCTCATTAAGTCTTGCCGCATTAAAAGTTGCTATGCAGGCGGTTGATTCGCGAAAAAAAACGTACCTTTGTGCTTGGTTTACCCCACACATAATACCATATATGATAGATACGTCTGCATTTCAAGGCAAGAAAGCCGCATATTACACCTTGGGCTGCAAGCTGAACTTTTCGGAAACCTCCACGATTGCACGGATGCTGCATGACATGGGAGTGCAAACGGCAGGCAAGGGCGAAGTGGCTGACTTGTGCATTGTGAACACATGTTCCGTCACCGAAGTGGCAGACCACAAGTGTCGCCAGGCCATCCACCGCATGGTAAGAGCCAATCCGGGAGCCTTTGTCGTAGTGACAGGATGCTATGCACAACTCTCCCCTGCCACAATTAGTGCGATTGATGGCGTAGACCTTGTGCTCGGAACCAACGAGAAAGCACATTTGATAGAGTTGCTCGCGGAAAAGTGGGGAACCGCCGCAGACACTCCCGATGGGCATCTTCACCTGCACTATTCGGTGAAGACCAAGGATATAAGGACTTTTGCGCCAAGCAGCTCACGTGGAAACCGCACACGGTATTTCCTGAAAGTGCAGGATGGGTGTGATTATTTCTGCACATACTGCACGATTCCATACGCCCGCGGTTTCAGCAGGAATCCCGACATTGCATCCATCGTGAGGCAAGCTGAGGACGCTGCGCGCGAGGGAGGCAAGGAGATTGTGCTCACAGGCGTCAATATAGGAGACTTTGGCAAGAGCACAAATGAGAAATTCATCGACCTCGTGAAAGCCCTCGATGAAGTGGAAGGCATCAGCCGATACCGCATAAGCAGCCTTGAACCCGATTTGCTGACAGACGAACTGATAGACTTCTGTGCCTCGAGCAGGGCGTTTATGCCTCATTTCCACATACCATTGCAAAGTGGCAGCGATGCCGTGTTGCGCCTAATGCACCGGCATTATGACAGGAATCTTTTCGCAAAAAGGGTAACGCGCATAAAGAGTGTGATGCCAAACGCATTCATCGGGGTCGATGTCATGGTGGGATGCAGGGGCGAAACACCGGAGTATTTCGAGGAGACTTACGACTTCTTGAGCGGGCTTGATGTGACGCAACTGCATGTGTTCCCCTACTCCGAGCGCCCCGGCACAGCTGCCCTTAAGATTCCCTATGTAGTAGATGGGCCAACAAAAAAGCTGCGAAGCAAGCGTCTGCTTGAGCTGTCGGAAGAAAAGCTTCACAGATTCTACTCACGCCATATAGGAACAAAAGCCGAAGTGCTCTTTGAAAAAGCCCTCAAGGGAAAGGCCATGCATGGCTTTACACGCAACTACATACGAGTGGAACTGCCAGCCAAAGATGCCCATCCGCAGCTCGACAACCGCCTGGCCGAGGTCAGGCTCGGCGGTTTCGCATCAGGCCGCATATCATTAAAAGCCATAATATTGAATGGACAAGGTAGCAGTAGTAATCCTTAACTGGAACGGTGAGGCCATGATACGCCGTTATCTGGCATCAGTGCTGAAATATTCGTGTGACGAGGCTTCAATATACGTGGCAGACAATGCCTCTACCGACGGTTCGTTGGCCACTCTGGACAGCGTTTTCCAAGGATGCCGAGTAATAAAACTGGAGCGGAACTGGGGCTTTGCCGATGGTTACAACAAGGCATTGGCGCAAGTGGAGGCCGAATATTACATGCTATTGAACTCTGACGTAGAGGTCACACACCACTGGCTCACGCCCCTTGTGGAGTTCATGGACTCCCACCCCGAAGCCGCCGCCTGCCAGCCCAAGCTGCTTTCGGCATCCGACAAAAACAGCTTCGAATATGCCGGAGCCTGCGGTGGCTTTATTGACAAATATGGATATCCCTTTTGCCGAGGCAGAATTTTTGATGTCGTGGAGCTTGATGATGGGCAATACGACTACCGACAGGAAATATTGTGGGCCAGTGGGGCAGCCATGATGGTGCGCGCGTCTGACTATTGGACTGCGGGCGGGCTTGACGGACGTTTCTTTGCGCACAATGAGGAGATAGATCTGTGCTGGCGCTTGCGTCTCATGGGACGCAAAATCTACTGCATTCCGGAAAGCCATGTCTACCACTTAGGGGGAGGCACGCTCCCGAAAGGCAATCCAATGAAGACATTCCTTAATTTCCGCAACAACCTTACCATGCTTTACAAGTGCCTGCCGGAGACAGAGCTTTGCCATGTCATGAGAGTGCGTCGGATTCTCGATTATGTTGCGGCGTTACAGATGCTGTTGCTAAAATGCAGCTTTGGCGATTTCAAGGCCGTGTGGCGCGCACGTCGCGCTTTTGCCAAGTGGAAGAGCGATTTCCGTGCCGACAGAGAGCGCATACAGGCTACGTGTGTGGTAAAATCCATACCCGAGCGCAAGTCTTTTTCCATACTATGGCAATATTATGTCAAAGGCAAAAGACGGTTTTCAGACTTATAAGCCACAGTTGCCATTCACTCCGACCGCAAATCTCTTAGGGTAGAAAGCGAAAATGGCACCCGGTGCGTATCAGCAAGGTGCCATGGAGCATCGATTGCGGCGTGCCAATGCTTGGATTTGTACCGAAACCATTGGCACGCTTATATATGGAGACAGCGCAATGCAAGATTGTCATCGCGGCATATCAGTCCTGCCCGAAGTCCGCAAACGCGAAGTTAGCATTTATCCTTACAAACTAATCTCTACGGGATTGCAGAGTTCGTCTTTCCACCGCTTTAAATATTCAAACCACTCCGCTGCGCTATGGTAGCCAAAATCCTCATTGTCAGAGCAGAAAGTAATGTTATAGTGCAGCTCATCGGTAGCGTTCCCCACCACGAACGGATAGTTATCATTGTCGGCAGGAAGTTCTTTCACAATGTTCTTTGCCGGTATGCAAATGCCCAAGCCAACGGTTTCGCGCTTGTGGCCTGCCGAGTCTTTCTCCGACACAGGCCAATCGGTGCCCCAGCAGCCACGCAAGCCCTGCTTGTCGCTCATCTCTTCGGAGTTCTTCACATTTATTATTCCAGTGGCAAACTGATAGTCTGACACTGTCTTGTTGAACTTTATGTCTACAAAACAGTCGCGTCTTCCGGCATACAGGGTATATCGAGTGGTCATGTCTATCTTTTCCTTGCCCTCGTTCATGGTGTTCCAGCCCTCGTCCACCACCTCTACGATAGTGCGCAGCGGGCCGCGTGATACTATGCGCAGTGTGCGGTGGTCAACGTCACTGAGCATTTTGGGACTTGTTCCGTCCCATCCCCTCATTGCTCCGACTCCAAACGTCTCGCCAACCCACAACACGTCATCGCCATAATTGGCCTCTTTCTGTTCCTTGCTTGGATAGAATTGCGTTTCTTTCAGCTCCAACCCCCTGTGGTATTTCCCATAGATGTCAACCGTCTGCCTGTGGTCGAAGTATATGCGGTAGGCCACCATGTCGTTTTCAAAGGCCGGCCCGTGGTGGTGTAACATCCAGTATGGATTTGTGCCCTTGTCCACAGTGAGACTGCTTATGTACAGATTCTGCTTGTTGGAGCTTTTTATTTTATTGTTGGTAAGCAGCATCTCCACATATACCTGTGGAGTGTATTCGCGCGGATTTCCCGTATCTTCAAGTCTCACACTGAATGTCTGGCTGCTCTTTTCGTCTACGTCAGTGATGAAACACAGCTCATCAAACACTCCGTCACCGTCGAGGTCGTCAAGTTGCGACGGCACCTCGGCACCGTCTCTCGTCACAATAGCCGATTTCACGTCAATGCCATACTTGCTCAGTCCTATCACTACCGGAGCGGCCTTGCGTGCTGTCTCAGAGTTGTTGGCCACGCTTACATCAAACGTTTTCTGCGCCATTGCCGCTGAATTTACGGAGGCAAGCAATGCCAATGATACAATCTTGCTATACATGTTGAATGGTCTGTTAGTTGATTTTATACGGACAAAGTTACGGAAAATAGCGCATATCCCACGATTTTTTTGCCGGAATAACTATTCACGAAGACTTTTTTGCAAACATTTTTGTTGTGTTTAGCTTAATTTTTAGGTTTTTAAAATATTAATTGCTATATTTGCACCGTAATAATACAATGCAATATCATAAGTCACAAGTGCGTAGGATACATTCCATATTGGCTGTGGTTTTGTTCACCTTGTATGGGTGCGAGTGGCGTATTATGCAAGGCTGGGGCGACATGCGTGATGGCGAGGTGGCCGTAGAGCGTTATGACCGCATCCAGAGCGTGTATCTCACCACGGGAGACTTCTATGCCTTGCAACAACTCAACACCGAATATCCTATGCAGACACGGGCTCTCATAGAGGATGTCCTAAAGATTGGCAAGGTGAACGACCCCGAGATAAACTCCAAGTTTCTGAAATTTTACCAAGACATAGTGCTGCAGAGCCTCATCAACGAGGTGGAGCAACAATATGCCAACATGGACGACATAAACAAAGATTTGAGCAACGCTTTCGAGAAATTGCGCAAAGAAGTGCCTGGAATAGAAATACCGATGGTCTATTCACAGATTGGGGCTCTTGACCAGAGCATCGTAGTTGGCAACAACACTGTTGGCATCAGCCTTGACAAATACCTCGGAGCCAACTATCCTCTCTATCTTAAATATTATCCGGAATCGCAACGAGAGCAGATGGTGCGCTCAATGATTGTGCCGGATTGTCTCACATTCTACTTGTTGAGCCAATATCCAATGCCACATGACAAAGAGATGTCGCAGGCAGAGAGCGACATTCACATGGGCAAAATAATGTGGGTGGTCAACAAGCTGACGTCAACCCAGACGTTCAAAGGCACGTATGTCGCCATGGTCGACAGGTACATGAAGAGACACAAGACCATTACGGTGGCGGAACTGTTGGAAAATAACGACTACGATGCCATCATTTCATCAAACTCTTCCGGAAAGTGAGTGGAAACTTTTTGCAACATCAATTAAAGAGATGGGCAAAAAGCCATGTGGAGACGAGCGATAATTACCGACAATGACTATGCCCGGCGGAGAACCGCAGCATACTCTCCGGCATGATGCAGAGCCGCATCATGCACAAGACGTGGAAGAACCTCACACTGACGGGGCGCAAGACAGCCGCCGCAAGGCCATAAGCAAAGTTGTGCCAT
The DNA here is from genome assembly GCA_964554115.1 of uncultured Prevotella sp. Taxonomy (GTDB): domain Bacteria; phylum Bacteroidota; class Bacteroidia; order Bacteroidales; family Bacteroidaceae; genus Prevotella. The sequence goes on along the minus strand of CAZKMT010000001.1, from coordinate 116,936 downwards.
ACTGCTGAAACCGGCAGTGTGGCGCGGTTCTTTGTGCCGCAAGCCCGGTCTTTGCCTGCCGTCACCCGAGTGGAAGCGCGATTTATCTCACAACAAAGTTCTGCGAGTCGCCTAAATTCTCCCCGCCGCCTACCATACTTATTCCGTCGTCCGGGAGCCATCCGCCCAAAATTCCACCAATAAGACCGTTTTCAGACGGTATTCTGCATATTTTTCATTAACTTTGTAACCAAATAAAAAATGCAGAATCATGATAGATACAATTCCATTCTCAGCCGAAAACATACTTCTCATTGGCTCCGTGCTGCTCTTCGTGAGCATCGTTGTCGGAAAGACAGGCTACCGCTTCGGCGTGCCTGCACTGCTTCTCTTCCTGCTCGTGGGAATGTTTTTCGGCAGCGACGGCTTCGGCCTGCAGTTTCATGATGCCGAAGAGGCACAGTTCATCGGCATGGTGGCACTGAGCGTCATACTGTTTTCGGGCGGAATGGACACCAAGTACGGCGACATCCGCCCTGTGCTCAGTCCAGGGGTGGTGCTCTCAACGCTCGGCGTGCTGCTCACGGCACTGCTCACCGGCGTGTTCATCTGGTGGTTGTCGGGCATGAGCTGGACAAACATCAGCCTGCCCCTGACCACGTCTTTGCTGCTGGCCTCCACCATGTCGTCTACCGACTCGGCATCGGTATTCGCCATACTGCGTTCGCAAAAGATGAATCTCAAGCACAACCTGCGCCCTATGCTCGAGCTTGAGAGCGGCAGCAATGACCCCATGGCTTACATGCTAACCATCGTCTTGATACAGTTTATACAGACGGCCGACATGGGCGTCGCGTCCATCCTGCTCAAGTTTGCGGTCCAGTTCATCGTCGGCGCGGGCGCGGGCTACTTCTTCGGACGGCTGGCCGTGGCCATCCTCAATAAGCTCAACATCGACAACCAAGCCCTCTACCCCATCCTGTTGCTTGCCTTTGTATTCTTCACTTTCTCATTCACTGACATGATAAACGGCAACGGCTACCTGGCTGTCTACATCGCCGGCATTATCGTTGGCAACGAAAAGATAAAGCACCGCAAGTATGTGATGACCTTCGTTGACGGGCTCACATGGCTCTTCCAGATAATAATGTTCCTATGCCTCGGTCTGCTTGTCAATCCGCACGAGATGCTCGAGGTGGCCGCCGTGGCCATGCTTATAGGCGTGTTCATGATTCTTGTGGGTCGCCCGCTGAGCGTTTTCGTGTGTCTGCTGCCCTTCCGCAAGATTACCCCGAAGTCGAAGCTGTTCGTATCGTGGGTGGGATTGCGCGGAGCCGTGCCCATAATCTTTGCGACATACCCCGTGGTGGCAGGGGTGAAAGGAGCCGACATTATCTTCAACGTGGTGTTCTTCATCACGATTATATCGCTCATCGTGCAAGGAACCACCGTGTCGTTCATGGCCGACAAGCTCGACCTTTCGGAGCCGCTACCCAGTACAGGCAACGACTTCGGCGTGGAACTGCCCGAAGAGACCGGCTCCGAACTCAGCGAAATTGTGATAACGGAAGACATCATATACGCCGGCGACACGCTCAAAGACATGAACCTGCCAAAGGGCACGCTCGTGATGATGGTGAAGCGGGGCGACAAGTTTCTCGTGCCCAATGGTTCCCTGAAGCTGTTGTTGGGCGACAAGCTGCTGCTGATATCCGAAAAACCGGCATGACCCAAGCAAGCCGCCGGACGGTGACGACGTGGCAAGCCACCCCGCCGGCAGCGGATGCATGTGGTTAGCTCGGCGCGATTTTCCATGTTCGTTTTTTTTCGCTATCTTTGCAGCGTGTTTCATGCGCCATCGGGGCGGAGGCGGCCCGCCTCTCCCCCGCAGTGGCCGCTGTCATTCAGATAGATATGGAAAACAAGTTGAACGACAAGAAGATAGCCGTACTGCTTTCCGGCGGGGTGGACAGCTCCGTTGTGGTCTGCGAACTGGCACGAAAAGGTCTGCGCCCCGACTGTTTCTACATAAAGATAGGGCCGGAGGAAGAGGCCGAATGGGACTGTTCGTCGGAGGAAGACATGGAGATGGCCACGGCCGTGGCCGCACGCTATGGCTGCAAGATAGAGGTGATAGACTGCCACAAGGAGTATTGGAACGAGGTGACACGCTACACCATGGACAAAGTGAAGGCCGGACTTACGCCCAACCCCGACGTGATGTGCAACCGACTGATTAAATTCGGGGCTTTCGACCGCAAGCGCGGACACGACTATGACCTCATCGCCACCGGCCATTACGCCCGCACGGAGACCATCGATGGCCGCAAATGGCTCACCACGAGCCCTGACCCGGTAAAGGACCAGACCGACTTCCTCGCGCAAATCTACGACTGGCAACTCCGTAAGGCCATGTTTCCAATAGGCCATTACACGAAAGACGAGGTAAGAAAGATAGCCGAACGCGAGCATCTCGCCAGCGCACGGCGCAAGGACTCGCAAGGCATCTGCTTCTTGGGAAAGATTAACTACAACGAATACTTGCGCCGATACCTTGGCGAGAACCCCGGCGATGTGGTGGAAATGGAAACGGGCAAGAAGCTCGGGAAGCATCGCGGGCTGTGGTTTCACACCATAGGCCAACGCCACGGATTGGGATTCGGCGGCGGTCCATGGTATGCGGTCAAGAAAGACATTGACGCAAATATACTATACGTCAGCCGAGGCTTCGAGCCAATCACGGCCTACAAGCGTGACTTTCCCATCTGTGACTTCCACTTCCTGACAGTAAACGAACTGCCACAACACGTTACCTTCAAGATTCGGCACACCCCTGAGTTCCATTCCGCCACACTCGAACAGACGGCTCCAGGCTGTTACACAGTACACGCCGCAGAACTAATACAAGGCGTGGCACCGGGACAATTCTGCGTAATCTACGACGAACGCCACCACCGCTGCTACGGTTCAGGCGAGATAGCGTGGCACTGACAACCGCGACTGCGGACGACGACTTATGGCACCGTGCCCGGGCATCGAGGAAAATGCGGCGACGAGGCCTTATTGCCACTGCCCACGCATCCACTCCATAGCCTCATCGTTGGTCTCACGGTAACGCCAATGGCCGCTGGCGGGGGTCACGGCAAGGCGTTTTGGCGAGGTTATCACGTTATAGGCTGCGCTTACAGAGGTGGGCGAACAGGTATCATCGTTATACCCGAAAGAGAAGAATACCGAACACTTCAGCCGCCGCGCGAAGTTCGCCACGTCATAGTATGGCAACACACGCTCCGCGCCCTCAACCTCGTCGCCATTCCGGAAATACATGGGCCAGCCGCCGGCACGCCCGTGACGAAAGCCCATAAGGTCGCACAGGGCGGGATAGAAAGGCACGCAAAACGTCACTTTCGGCTGGAGTGCCGCCGTGACTATGGCGAGCGCGCCACCTTGGCTGCCGCCTGTCACGCCAACGTTGCGCCCATCCCACTCTGGAAGGGTGCAGAGGAAATCTATACAGCGCGCGCAGCCTGCATAAACACTGCGGTAATAGAAGCTGTCGCGGTGAGCCATGCCACGGCGGTTGTAATCTGCCGCCGCCTTGCTGGCCTCGGCATACTGCTCATCGCCAAGTTCGGGATTGCATCCGCTGTGGATATTTATATTAAGATATATGTAGCCGCGCTCACTGTAATAAGTGGTGGGCTGAATCTTCGACGCGCCTGCGCCCGGCGGACAGAAGAGCACCGGATGCTTGCGACCGTCCCTGGGTTTGGTCAGATAGCCATACATGTTGCGGCCGCCAGGTCCTACGGTCAGCTTCACGAGCGACACTTCCACGCTGTCAGTGGAATGGTGCGGCAACGGCGTAATCTCCGGCGCAATGTCTGTGCCGGCAGCTTCGCCAAGCGCGTGGTTCCAAAACTCGTCAAAGTCATCTGGCAAGGGCGTGAGCGGTTCTATGTTCTCCGGGCTGAAGCCCACCTTAAACAATTCCCTGTATTCCTTGCCATGCACACTGAAACGCAGGCTGCAAGCCTTGAAACCCGGCTCCGAGCGCGTGCCCAACGGTATGAGCGCGTGCCCTCGGCTGAACGTAGTGGAGTCTTCGTCAGATGGCAGAAACATCTCATCGCCCACGCGGTAGTAAACGGTTACGCTGTCGATGGCATTGCCCCCTTTGCAGGCTTCGATGGCTATCGTGGCACTCTCGCCTGTGCGGTAGGTGCGGTCAGCATGGTCGGCAGTCACGAAATACTCCACGTACTGGCGGCGAGCCTGTGAGAACTGCGCCCGCAACGGCATGGCCACTGCCAGAAGCGTCATGGCAACGAGCGTCTTTGTCACGAGTCCAAACCACTGGAAAGGGGCCTGGCTGTCTTGCGAATGATTGTTTGATGTCATATTGTCGATGTTGTTTCGTCTTATAGTCTGTGGCACGGCTGTCCGAAAGGCATTTAGCCAAAGCCGTCCACCGAATGAAACCACAGTCTCACGCTCCCGTCTGCCGTTCATCTGCCACGCCATTATCTGCTGCCAGCTCACCGCATGTGCTGTCCATCGTTTCCGTCATAACGTCAAAGTTGTGCTCCGTAATGCAAACACGCATGAAAATGTCGCCGAGCGAGGCTTCGCCTCCCATATCATCGAGCGATGGCGCATTGTCGTGCAGCAGCGTTGACAAGGCTTCGAGCATCAAGCGGAAGAGAGTAGACTGGCGCAAACGCGCCCCACCGCCGCCGGACCGGCGCAAGCCGCCGGCATACGACAGCATGGATGTGCGCACCAACAAAGTTATGGCCACATCACTCTCCACGCCATCCTCGTCTTCGCCACGCACATATTGTTGCAGGTGCTCGGCCACTGAAGGCACACGCCCGCCTAGCAACGCGCCATAGTTGCGGCGGTATTCGGCCACCATGGCATCATAGGCCGCACCGGTATGACAAGCCATGCGCACGAGGTCGCCCATCGCGGCACCCGCCGCCACGGCCTTGCGCAACTCGCTCTCCACCTCGTCGAGTGCATAGTTGAGGCGCGCAAGGGGATAGAACAGGGTGTCATCGAACTCTGCGGCCACGATGTCATAGTGGTCTGCCATCGCCTCTTTCACCTTGCGAGGGTCACGGTGGCCGCCCGTCTCAATACCCTTTCCATCGACAATGCCTGCGACAAAAGCCCCAAAGAAGCCGCGCACGAGGGCGGCCTGTACCTTATATTTGCCTATTTTGCACATACTTGGTTACAAAAATAGCAAAAAATATGTAAACGACGAAAGCGCAATGGTGTTTTGTTTTGCTATCTGCCACGCGATAAGTAATTTTGCATACAAAGACAGACAATGGACACCGAGGACAGAAGCCGCGAGAGCTTTGAGCATATCTGGCGCGAACAAGGCTACCGCCTGCTGCGCGAAGACGAGGAATACAGACAGCTGGCCGACAGCTACAAGATGAAGACGGCCTCAGACTACGCACTGTTCGTAATACCGCTGCTGATTGGGGTGGCATTCATGGACTTAGCGCCGATAGCCCACGAAATGCTGCGGTGGGTGGCGTGCGCCGCCGTGGTGGTGGTGGCTTTTGTGGTTTGCGCATGGGTGAAGACGGCTTTCGGGGGCGCAAAGTCTGCCTCAGATGTGGAAAAGCGCATCAAGGAACGCTGTTACGAACGGTTTCGCAACGGCGAAAACCTATGACGACAAACAATAACGGACAGTCACATGGACGGACAGACAAGTGAAGACATTCTACGGAGCCACGGCATAAAGCCAACGGCCAACCGCATAGTGGTGCTGAAAGAGCTGGCTGCGGCCGAACGGCCCATGTCACTGACCGAACTGGAATACAAGATTCTGTCGATAGACAAGTCGGGAATATTCCGCACACTGAGCATTTTCAAGGAGCGTCACCTCGTGCATGTGCTCGAGGACGGCGGCGACGGCGTGCGCTACGAGCTGTGCCGCAGTCACAACGAACTTGAAGACGACGACCAGCACGCCCATTTCTACTGCGAACTGTGCCGCCACACTTTCTGCCTTGAGGACATAGGCGTGCCCGACGTGGAACTGCCTGCGGGCTATGAGATGCGGTCTGTAAACTACATGATAAAGGGGGTGTGCCCGGAGTGTGCCCGCAAGCAGCGATAAGGCACAGGCCGACGGATGCAACGCACCCGCGCGACAGACGGACACCGACTGCGAAAACACACGACATGGCCGCTCTCATCGGCCAAACCACACAGCCACACACGACAAATTTCCTCTATACATGAACATTTGGCCAAGCACTCCCGAGCCTTGCGCCATTGGCACAAGAACACAACGGACAACACTGGAGCTACAGCCAAAGGTAGGACAACGGCACAAACAATACCGAAAAAGAACGAGACGAATGCCCGAAAAGCCATCAACGGGCATCATCTTGGCAACTTTCGACCGCCCGTATGTTGCGCATCAGACCCTCATACTTGGCGCGTTTCACCGCACTGCCCTTGAAAAGGCGGCGGTATTCCTCTATGGTAAGGCTGTGCCAGTCGGCTTTTCGCATGGCCATAAGCTCTGGAGAGGGCTGCAGCGAAGGCTCGGTGGCAACGGGCGAGAAACGATTCCACGGACAGGCTTCCAAACAACGGTCGCAGCCATAGATGCAATTGCCCATGGCGGAAGTCAGCTCCGGCGGCACGGGCTCACGGCTTTCGATGGTCAGGTATGACAGGCAACGGCGCGCGTCAAGCCCCCTTGCATGGGCAAGGGCACCCGTAGGACATGCGGCGATGCAGGCCGAACACGTGCCGCAACGCGCCTTTACTGGACTGTCATAGTCCAACGGACGATTTACGAACACCTCACCGAGAAAAAACATCGAACCCGCACCGGGAATGACAAGCTGCCGGTTGCGGCCTGTCCAGCCCAATCCGGCCTTCTCCGCCCAATAACGTTCGAGCACGGGAGCGGTGTCGCAAAATACGCGCGTGGCCACCGGCTGACGGTCGCCGAAACCTTCCGCCGCCGCATCAGACTGCTCCACCACCCGCCCTATGGCTTCCGCAAGCAAACGGAGGCGCGCTTTCATCACATCATGATAGTCGCGGCCATAGGCATAGGCGGCCATGGCATACCCAGTTTCCGGCAGGCGACGGACAGGGGCATAGGCCATTGCCACGCACACTATGCTCCTGACACCCTGCATGAGCAGGCGTGGATCGAGGCGCATGGCGGCATGGCGAGCCATATACTCCATGCCACCATGACATCCGGCACGCAGCCATGAGACAAAGCGGTCGGCCACCACGCCATCTACTGGAGCAGCCTCGGCCACCCCACAAGCGAAAAAGCCGAGGCGGCGTGCCTCGGCTTTTATCTTGTCTGTGGGCGATTGTTCAGTCGAAAGTCTTGAATTCATATCCCTGTTCTTTCAGCCACTTGATGGCAAGCGGAAGCGCATAGTGGAGCTTGTCTATGCTGCGCAGCGAGTCGTGGAACGTTATGATGGAGCCGTTGCGGGCATATCGCTTCACGTTGTTGAGCACTTCCTCGGCCGTCATCCACTTGGAGTAATCGCGGGTAACGAGATCCCACATCACGATGCGGTACTTCCGTCCCAGCCAGAAATACTGATCGGGGCGCATCCAGCCGTGCGGAGGGCGGAAGAGATTGGTGTGGAGCAACTCATTCGCTTTCTCCGCGTTGGCACTGTATGTGGCCACCGTGTGCAGGAAACCGCCAATATGGTTGTAGGTGTGGTTGCCTATGCGATGCCCGGCCTCCACCACCATGCGGTAAACATCGGGGTGCTTGCGCACATTGTCGCCCACCATGAAGAAAGTGGCACGCACGCCGAAGCGTCTCAGAGTGTCCAGTATGAATGGCGTTGCCTCGGGGATTGGCCCATCATCAAACGTCATGTAGACGGCTTTCTCATGATGGTTCATGCGCCATGTCGCCCTTGGGTAGAGCCACCGCATCCATATCGCAGGCTGTTCGATGAACATCTGTCAGTTAGTCTGGAATGTGCCGCCCTTGCCGCGGTATGTCGCTATCAGTCCATCAAGCTCTTTCAGTTTCTGGTCGCTCCACGTCTCGTCTACCTCCGCGCCCGACATGGCACATTGCTGCAGCAGGAATATGTGGAACATGCAGTCGCGCTGGGATGCCCTGAAGCGTTTCCAGTCGAGCCCGCAATACCACTTGAGATACTGCTCAGACTTGTTCCAGAGCTTCTTGAGTATGTCCAGTCCCTTTTCGCCCTGCCCTATCTCGATGTATAGGCGAGCCTCTTCGAACGAGCCGGACGTGTAATCGATTGGCACATTGTACTCCGGTATCATCTTGTCGCAGTACTCCAGCACCTTGGCGACTGAATCCGCCTTCCCCTCGTTCATCAGATTGATACCCAGTTGCACAAAGAGGCGGCGGTGGGTGTAGCACATTCGCATCACCGTCTCGTCAAGATAGAGGCCTTTTCTGTCAAGCCCGCCAAACTTGAACTTGTTCATCAAGTTGTCATACACACGCTCCGTGTCGAAGTTCTTGGCTCCCGCGGCATTGGTGGTGAACGGCGTTATGCGGTTGACGAGCCCCTCCTGCACGAAGTTGTTGCCCAAGTTCATGTAGTTGTCCTGCCCCACAGTGGTGGCGACATACACAGGACGCGTCCAGTTGCAGCGGTCTATAATCTCAAGCATCATCAAGTCGCCCTTGTAAAGCGCGTTCTTGCCCTTGAGCGATATTACCATCTGATCAGGTATGGAGTCGTTTGCCATCATCATTCCGCTCTTTATCACGGCTTCCTTGTCGATGGTCATATAGAGGGTATCGGTGGGAATGACATGCACATTGTCGCTGCCCGTAACGTATCTGAACACTTCGCGCTGCTCATCGGTAAGCTCTCCGCGCACCCAGTAGCGCAAGACGTTGCGCAACTCAAACGGTTTGTCGCCGAAAGTTTTGGCGGCCTCCTCTGGATACTCGTCATAAAGCATCTTGATGGCATCCTTGAGAGCCGGCACCACCTGCACATATTCGTTTGTACCGGAGCAATATTCAAGCCTGCTCCAACTGATGGGAACCGACGGAGACTCATAAGCGGGACGACGCATCTGGTCGATATACCAGTCTGTCTGCAAGTAACTGAGGTTGCATACGCGCGCATCGGTGCGCACGCCCTCCGTCTCCTGATTGTACCAAAGCGGGAACGTGTCGTTGTCGCCATTGGTAAAGATTATCGGATAACCCTCATCCTGGAGTGACACAAGGTAATTCTGCCCGATGTCGCGGCAAGTGTAACGGTTGCTGCGGTCATGGTCGTCCCACGTCTGCGACGCCATCTGCACCGGAACAAACAGGCACAGCACGGCAATCGCAATGGCTATGGGCGTGGCATGGCGTTTCAGCCTGCGGTGTATCTCGTCTATCAAGGCCGCGACACCCATGCCGCACCATATGGCGAACGCATAGAAAGACCCCGCATAAGCATAATCGCGCTCGCGCGGTTGGTTGGGCGTCTGATTAAGATAGACAACAATGGCCAGTCCTGTCATGAAGAACAGGAAGAAGACCACCCAGAACTGCCGTATGCCGGTGTGCCCGCGCCGAAGCGACTGCCACAGCAGGCCTATCAATCCCAGCAACAGCGGCATGCAGTAGAACACGTTGTGCCCCTTGTTATCCTTCAGTTCGTCGGGCAACTTGCTCTGGTCGCCGAGGCGCCAGTTGTCAAGCCACGAGAAGCCACTTATCCAGTTGCCGTGCTCCGGCTCGCCGTTGCCTTGCATATCGTTCTGCCGTCCGGCAAAGTTCCACATGAAATAGCGCCAATACATAAAGTTGCACTGGTAGGAAAGGAAGAAGCGCAGGTTCTCCCATTGCGTGGGAACCTTAACCATCACAGTCTCTCCGCAACGGTCGTAAGGCTCTTCCCTGCCCTCGACACCGCCCATCCAGCTCTCGTAGGCCTGCGAATGCGCGGAGCTGTACATGCGCGGGAAGAACATGTTTTGGGCATATTTGTAGGAATCTTTGTGGCGCACCACGAAGTAAGAGTCTTTCTCGTCGGACGACTCTTTTTCCTTGCGCTGGTACACAGGCGCCCCATGCTTTATGTCTGCGGTGCAATAGTTGCCTTCGCGCTTTAGAGACATCTGCGATGTATATGCCTGCCCATAGAAGAGCGGGCGGTCGCCATACTGTTCACGTCCCAAATATTCGCCCAGTGTGAATATGTCTTCCGGGGAGTTCTGATCCATCGGAGGGTTGGCCGACGAGCGTATGACAATGACGGCATACGATGAATATCCTATCATGAGCATGAGCATGCAAAGCAACGCAGTGTTCTTTACACGCCCGGTAATGACAGACTTCCGCTTCTTACCGGGATTGAGGATGAACCACAATACGGCCAGCACAATTATGCCAATGACCACGGAACTTACACCATGGCCATAGAACGGGATGCCCAACATGGCCACGGAAAGCAGGAACGACAGGTTGCTGCGCAGTTGGCTGCGGTCGGTATAGGTCTCGTAGATAGCCCATATCATGCACGCTATGAGCAGTATGATGTAGATTATTTCGCCTGTATTGAACGGGCATCCGAGCACGTTGACGAACAGCAGCTCAAACCAACCGCCCACCTGGACGATGCCCGGCACCACGCCATAGAGCACGGCGGCAAGTATGACTATTGACAAGACGAGTGCCAGTATCGACCCCCACAGGTCGGCATTCCCCGTGCGGTTGGGGAACTTGCGGTAGTAATACACGAGCACTATGGCCGGCACGCAAAGCAGGTTGAGGAGGTGGACACCGATGGAAAGTCCCGTCATATACATGATGAGCACCAGCCAGCGGTCGCTATGTGGCTCGTCGGCATGTTCCTCCCATTTAAGTATGAGCCAGAACACCACCGCCGTGAAAGCCGATGAATAGGCATACACCTCGCCTTCGACGGCACTGAACCAAAACGTGTCGCTGAAAGTGTATATCAAAGCGCCAACCATTGCCGAGCCTTCGATGGCTATTACCTTGGACAAGGTAAGTTCGCTGCCGCCCCTGACGAGCAGCCGCCGCACGAGGTGCGATATGGTCCAGAACAGGAACAGGATGGTAGTGGCGGAAAGCAAGGCGCTCATCGTGTTCACCATCATGGCCACTTGCGATGGGTCGCTTGCAAATTGAGAGAAGAGATTAGCCGTAAGCATGAAGAAAGGTGCGCCCGGCGGGTGCCCTATCTCGAGTTTGTAACCTGTCGTTATAAACTCCGGGCAGTCCCAAAAGCTGGCCGTCGGTTCGATGGTGGAACAATATACCACGGCTGCAATGGCAAAAGCCACCCAACCGAGGATGTTATCCACAAGCCTAAGATGTTTCATTCTCTAATTCTATGTTTTCTTATTTCAAGTTTGTAATGGGTGCAAAGGTAGTACAAAAAAGAGTTTATAATATGCGTTTTGTCTTTTTTAACTCACCGCCGCCGACCTCGCGGCAGCTAAACGGCGGCATTTTCTTGGCGCAAGGCCGTGGCCATTGTCAAGTCACACTGCCCTTGAACTGCCGAATGAAAAGCACGCATGGCCTCGGATGCACAGTTGGCTTTCGTCCGGAAGAAAAGGTCTATGCCCGCCTTGGAGCCACCCGTCCGCCCGGAATCTTTCCGCATCCATTTCCCGTAGCCGAAACAATCCGGAGCGGAAAATCTTGCGGACAGAGCCTTATCAGCCCGCGCACCGCACAGACGCTTAACCATGCTAATGTCTCCAATCCGCCAAAAGGATTTTAGATGGCGCAAAAGAGTTTCACGCCGCAGCTGGAAGCCAAAGCCAAACTACGGCATCCGCATCGAACGCGGCAGTAAAGAATGTTTACAAACAATGGATGCGCAGGGCATCGGCTACCGATTCGTCTTGCGAAACAGGCCATTTCGGACTGCAAAACGGCCTGTTTCGCCCTTCAATACGGGTCGTTTCGCATCCCGAAACGGCACATTTCGCAAATCATCTGAAGTTCAATTACTTACGATGAGCCCCCGAACCACAGTGGCAAAGCAGGGCGCATTGTGAAATATCTTTACAAAAATCACCGGTCTCCAAACACGGCAGGCATGCAAACAGTATGGTGTCGCCTTCACTTTCCACAGGAACGCTGTTCCATACAGCATGATTCCGACAACCAGTTGCGACAGCCTTCCGCTACCAGACTTTTCACCCCATAGGATTCCGTAACGGAATTCTTCAAATAAAATTCGGCAAAAATGGATAGATTAACAAAGAAAATGAGTACCTTTGCACCGCGAAAAAGACGACAAACAAAAAAAATGGAAGATTATCACGCGGAAAACATTAACCTGTAGACGCCGGGGACACGCTCACTGAGGCTTAATCCTTGGCATCAAACCATTATGGAGGATTAGCTGAATGAGAAATTACTGGAACACGATTGGAGGGGTTACAGCCATCAACGAATGGCAGCCCAATTGCTGGATTCAAGTCACATGCCCGACAGAAGAGGACCAGCAGATGCTGGAAGAGCAGTTTAAGATACCCGATTACTTCATCTCTGACATCAGCGACACCGACGAACGGGCGCGCTATGAGTATGACGACGGCTGGATGCTGATAATCTTGCGCATACCCTACGTGAAAGAAATACGCTCGCGCACCCCTTACACTACCGTGCCGCTGGGCATCATCCACAAGCGCGACGTGACCATCACCGTTTGCTATTACGAGACCAACATGATGATTGACTTCGTAAGCTACCAGCAAAAGCGGGGCGAAGGCTTCACCGACCACGTGGACATGATATTCCGTCTGTTCCTCTCTTCCGCCGTGTGGTACCAAAAACGACTCAAGCAAATAAACAGTCTGATAGAAAAGGCGAAGCGCAATTTAGACCGCGAAGTGAACAATGAGTCGCTCATCGGGCTTAGCCGCCTGCAAGATTCGCTTACATATTTCATCACATCCATACGCGGCAACGAGACGCTGCTGTCAAAGCTGAAGTTCAAACTGCAGATAGACGAACTTGACGCCGACCTGATAGAGGATGTGAACATAGAAATGACCCAGGCCCGCGAGACCACCAATATCTATTCGGACATACTGGAATCGACCATGGACACATACTCGAGCATAATCAACAACAACATGAACACTGTAATGCGAACGCTCACTTCCGTGTCCATCATCCTGATGTTTCCCACGCTCATCGCCAGCCTATTCGGCATGAACCTCATCAACGGCATGGAGAACTACAAATACGGATTCGCCATAGCACTTATTATTTCGGCCTGCATTTCTGCGGTCTTTTGGTGGATTTTCCGCCATAAGAGGCTTATTTAGCCTTAAAAGAATAAAAAGGAGATTGAAAATTTGGTCGTTACAATATCTTTGAGTAAGTTTGCGCAAAATTCCACTATACGGCATATGCACAGGAAGTTGTCGCGGTGGAAGCGACAGCCGATAACGGTAAGCGCAAGCAAAGTGGCATTAACACAATAAAAAACAAAAAGATTGAATGATGGACTCTCAAGAAAAAGCCCACGAGACGGGCATACAGGAAGAAGTGAACAAAGTGGAAGAATCCGTCGAGCCGACAACCACACCGGCCGCACCGGGCGCAACCGACTTAGAGGGAAGTGAGGTGGCCGAAGAAAGCAAGCCCGAAGAGCAGACCTACAAGAAGCATTATGCCACGAAGAAAGAGGTCTTGGACAGGCTGAAGGAGATTGCCCACGGAGAGAAAGCCCCCCTCAAGGACGAGGTGGACTTCCTAAAGACCGTGTTTTACAAGTTGCTCATTGCGGAACGAGAAGCCAAGCAGAAAGAATACTTAGACAACGGCGGCGACCCGGACGCCTACCGTCTCATGCCCGATGAGGAAGAGGAGGCTTTCAAGGCGGAAATGGGCATCATCAAGGAAAAACGCTCCAAGCTTCTCAAGGAACAAGAAGAGGAAAAAGAAGCCAACCTCAAAAAGAAAACAAACATAATAGAGAGGATAAAGCAAATGGTGACCTCGCCCGAGGAAGCCAACAAGGCATATCAGGAATTCAAGTCTCTACAGCAACAGTGGAAAGAGATAAAGAATGTGCCGCCGGCTAAGGCCAACGAGCTGTGGCGCAACTACCAGCTCTACGTGGAGCAGTTCTACGACATGCTTAAGCTCAACAGCGAAGCCCGAGAGTATGACTTCAAGAAAAACCAAGAAACAAAAATCCACCTCTGCGAGGCTGCAGAGAAGCTGGCTGAAGAAAAAGACGTGATAAGCGCATTCCACCAGCTGCAGAAGCTTCACCAAGAATACCGCGAGACGGGTCCCGTGGCCAAAGAGTTGCGCGAGGAAATCTGGGCACGCTTCAAAGCCGCCTCAACCGTAATAAACAAGCGTCACCAGCAGCACTTCGAGCGTCTGCGGGCCAAGGAGGAAGAAAACCTGGCGCGGAAGACCGCACTCTGCGAGAAAGTGGAAGCCATAGCGGCGGAAGAAAACAAAGGCACAGGCGACTGGGAAAAGCATACAAAGGAAATAATCGCCATACAGGCCGAATGGAAAACCATAGGCTTCGCGCCACAAAAGATGAACGTGAAGATATTTGAACGTTTCCGCGCCACGTGCGATGACTTCTTCGGGCGCAAGGCCGAATTTTTCAAGAAGCTGAAAGACACATTCAAAGAGAACGCCGAGAAGAAACGCGAACTGGTGGAGAAAGCCAAAGAACTGAAAGACAGCACGGACTGGAAAGCCACAACCGACAAACTGATAGCCCTCCAGAAAGAATGGAAGACGATTGGCATGGTGCAAAAAAAGTTGGGCGACCAGTTATGGGAGGAGTTCATCGGAGCATGCAACCACTTCTTCGATGCCCGCAACGCAGCCAATGCGGGGCAACGCGGTGAAGAGCGCGCCAACCTCGAGAAAAAGAAGGAAGTGATAGCCAAGCTGAAAGCCATAACCGCCGAAAGCGAAAGCAACATGCAAGAAACGGTGCAAAAGCTCGTTGATGAGTACAACGCTATAGGCCACGTACCATTCAAGGAGAAAGACAAAGTGTACGATGAGTACCACGCCGAATTGGATAGGTTGTACAAGGAGCTGAACATCAGCGTAGCCAATCGCCGTCTGGCAAATTTCAAAAACAAACTGAAGAACGTGAGCGAGCAAGGCGAATCTGCCTTGGACAACGAACGCGCACGCCTCATGCGGCAGTATGAAACTATAAAGAACGAAGTGCAAATATACGAAAACAACCTTGGTTTCCTCAACGCATCGAGCAAGAAAGGCAACAATCTGATTGATGAAATGAACCGCAAGGTTCAGAAACTGAAAGACGAAATGAACCTTGTGCGTGAAAAAATAAAAGCCATCGACGCGCAAAACAAGGAATGAGAAACAAGCGCTTGTCAACACGCCCACGCCGCAACACAATGCAGCGTGGGCGTGTCACGTTATTTTTATACTGCCCTGAACTGTGTCAGCAAAAGGAACGAATTAAATATACACCCGCTAACACAGCTTTTATTTGAAGCGTAAGCATTGCCAAGCAATACATTTTGACGGTCACGGCATGGAAAAAAGTGCCGGCGCATCACAGTGCATTACCTTTTTACAATAAGACAGGAAATGAAGAAGGCGATAAACGGAAAAATATACTATGTTCCAGCTAATCTGACACAGGAGCAGGAATGTATCTATTGCCATATCATAGATTGGAAACATAAAAACATTACTACTGAAAGAGGCGTATATAAAGGACAAGAATATGACGCTGTTATTCCAAATGAGACGCCAATCCCCGCAATGATTTATAAACCGATTATACCACAGTTGATGGAAATGCAGCAAGGGAAATTCGCTTATAAACCGCACAAGTTTGCCAATCAGGCGGTTAGTTCGCAAACAGCCTGCATAAATCTGTTCATGCCCATGCTCCTTTTCAACGAAGCAAACAACATTCTTTACGCGATACCCGGATGTCCTTATGACTTCAAGGAAATAGCAAGAGACAAGTTATTCAAAGGATTCTGCTTTGAATATTGGGGGCAGGATGTCAAAGAAGGCAAAGGAATGCTGAACGATCACTCTCCACAAGCCGGAACGGATGCAGATGTTGCCATATCCTATTACAATGTAAACAATGAATTATGTCTATGGTTAATTGAGCATAAACTCAGCGAAAAAGAGTTTACCGAATGCGGCGCATATAAAAGCAAAGCAAACGAACATAAAGAGAACTGTACCAATCGCAGCCTTGCTATAATTGCCGACGAACCTCAAAAGTGCTATTATCACACAAAAGGATATAAGTATTGGGATTTTCTAAAAGACAACATGGATAAGTATCAAGGCGACATGGTAGTGGAAGGCTGTCCGTTCAGAAGTGGACTGAATCAGCTTTGGCGCAATCAAATGCTTGCCTTTGCCTTGCAAGAAACAGGCACATACAAGACAGTGACTTTCTCTGTGTGTCATCATGCGAAAAACACGATGTTGGAACGCTCAATAAACCAATACAAGACATTGACTTGCAACGACGACATGTCCACTTCCTTTACAAACTATGATGTATTGGATGCAATCGACACCAACGACTCCTGCTTATCAGCATGGATGCAATGGTATAAAGAAGTATATTGCTTCTAATAATAATCAGCATCTCCAGGAACTATTATCCGAACATTTCCCATGGCAAACGCAAAAGGCATCCGCCACGGGAAATGCCACGAAACTAATACACGGCGGTTCATTCCCCGGCTGCCGACTTCTTCTTCTCAAGCTCGGGATAGCTCACGCGCGTGTGGTACATGGTCTTCAGCTTCTCTATGAGCACCGTCTTGGAGTAAGATATGTCTCGAAACGTGATTGGGCATTCACGGAAGAAGCCGTCGGCCAGCTGTCCATCAATAATCTTGTTGACCAACTCACGTATCGACTGGTCTGTATATTCCGTGAGAGAACGCGACGAAGCCTCTACAGAGTCGGCCATCATGAGTATAGCCTGCTCACGGGTGAATGGATTGGGGCCGGGATAAGTGAAGAGCAAATCGTCCACATCATCGTCGGGATGCTCGTTTTTATACTTCACGTAGAAATACTTAGTCTTGCCGTGTCCGTGGTGTGTGCTTATGAAATCGCGTATAACGGTGGGCAGATTATATTTGTCAGCCATCTTTTGGCCATCTGTCACATGGCTTATTATCATCTGCGCACTCTCTATGTACGACAAGTTCTCATGCGGGTTCACGCCCGACTGATTTTCAGTGTAGTATATAGGATTGTTCATCTTGCCTATGTCGTGATAAAGCGCGCCTGTCCTTACGAGCTGACTCCTGGCTCCAATCTTGTTGGCGATGGCCGCCGCGAGATTGCCCACTTGTATAGAGTGCTGAAAAGTACCAGGCGCAACCTCACTCATGCGGCGCAACAGGGGGTTGTTGGTGTTCGAAAGCTCTATCAGCGTTATGTCAGACGTGAAACCGAACGCTTTCTCCATGAGATAAAGAAGAGGGTAAGCAAAGAGCAACAGCACACCGTTGACCAAAAGATACTTATAGTTGCTCATACTGAGGTCGGTAACAGCGGTCACATCCATCAAGTCGAAAGCGAAATTGGCTGCCATCCCCGAGATTGTGACCAGGATGGCCGACTTGAACAGTTGCGAGCGGTATTGCAACTCACGCAGGCTGTATATCGCCGTCATGCCAGCCATCGTTTCCAGCACAATGAACTCATAGGGGTTCTGCAACATACATGCACAGATGAACACCACGGCTAAATGTGTCATCATGGCCGTGCGCGAGTCCATGAACACACGCACGAAGATGGGCACGATGGCATAGGGCAACAGGTAGACATGGAAGGTCGTGCTGTACACAAGTATTGACGTGAATAGCGCGAAGAGCACTATCAGACAATAGAGCATGGCTATGTTGCGCGGCTTTTCAAGGTAATCGCGGCGGAAAAGGCTCAAATAAACGGTGAAGAATACGACCACGAGGAACACATAAAGAGCTTCACCTGCTATGGTGATGCGCACTTGCGTGGTGTCGCGGCTTCGTCTCTCGTTCTCTTTCTTAAACGACTCGAGCGTGCGGTACGCATTCTCGTCGACAACGGTTCCGCGGTCAATTATCTTCTGCCCTTTCTGCACCACGCCCACAGCCAGTGGGATGCTGTTCATCAGGTCATTGAGAGCCGATGTGCTCTTGGCCTCGTCGTAAATTACATTTGGCGTGATATAATCGTTTAGGTCACACTTCTGTAACAGTTGTCGATGCTGTTCCAGCATCTCATCAATGAAGAGACGCTCATAGGCCGTCTTGGTGGTATACAGCGTGTTGAGGCGCACGCTGACAGCATTCTTGCCGTTCACTATGCGTATGGTGCGCGAGGTGTCGGTAGCCAGCTTCTGATAGTCGGCCGCACTTATTATTCCCACCTGATAGATGTCTCTCAGACGGTTGGCTATTATGCTTATGTAGTCATCGCTCAGACCGGGAATTCCGTTGCTAAAGTCAGAGACAAACTTGCGCACTTGGGTTCCTTCCGTATCCGTGTTGTAATTGTAATACGGCTCGTATTCGCGCATAATGCTGTCGCGCTCCATCTGTATAGTCTCTTCAGACTTATAGACGGGAAAGTCAAACGGGGCTGTAATGTCACCATACCGCCACGGCTTGCCCAGTTCCACACGGAAATAGCTGCGGCTGTCGCTGGGCATAAACCATACCGTCACGGCCACGGTAATCAATATTACGGCCACCTTTATGAGTATGTCGCGCCATGAAATGTCTGACTTGAAGTTCAATGTGCTCATGATTGATATTGAATGTTGGCATTTTATAAATGCGAAAATAATAAAAAAAAACGATTTGGCAATACCTCGGGGCGTTAATATGAATGAAAAGGAAACAGGCGCGTAAGAATGTCGCATCCTACTTTCCTGTCCATGCGCTTTTGGAACAATCTCACGAGGCAAGTGCAGGGAAGCCTCAACGTTACGCAAGGCCTTAAAATTCACTGCATACATCGACAATAAAAGAGCCGTGTCATCACTCCGAACAGTGTCTGACACAGCTCTTTCACCTCTGATGCTCAGGATTTCAACCCGCCAATGGCTTCGCCTTTCGGCTTCTACATGTTCCAGGGGCTAAGCCAAAAGCCTTGATGCCTGTTTTCTCTTTCTATTTACCACCACATTTTATCCTTATTATCTTTAGCGAATAAGCCGGCACGCTGTAGACACCCGATGGTTCCACACTGCCCGACGACAAGGCCGTTGGCTCGGCTCGCGTGTCGTTCGGACTTCCTTGCAGCATCTGTTCCTCTGTTGGTGCGCCGGCAGACGCTATGCCGTCCAAATCCAACTTCCAGTCGACATCCACAGGCAACAGGTTCACGAGCTTTATGATGACATCTCCAGTCTCGGAGTCACGCACGACAGACTGCCCCAAGCGCAGGTTGACGTCTTCGCGGCCGCTGTCCGATGCCACGATTGCGGGTATGTATGTGTCGCCGGCATTTTGGCCAAACATACGTTGCACGTAATAATCGGTCGTGAACCGCACCGACGTGTTGTCAAAATACATCATGTCGGGACGCCATTGCGTATCGCCACGGCGAGCCATAAGCGGAGCGTAACTGCACATGTGCACTACATCTGCGTTGCGTTCCACGTCGGTTAGATAGAGCGCAATGGTCAGTGCTGTCTCCATGTTGTTAGGACGTCCGGGCGCGTGCGAAGCATATTCGCCCAAGTAAACCTTAGGCCCGTTGCGGTCATAAGCGTCATAGAAATTGCGGTTATGGATAAACCAGCCCGGCGCGCAATAGTAGTGCTCGTCAACCATGGGCACGTTTAGCTCTTTGGCAAACTGCCAACCATACTCATAGTCTGAGCCTTCACAGAACGGACCGGCAGTACCTATCACCGTGATGTCGGGATATTTGGCCTGCACGGCGTCATAAATGAGCTTGAAACGCTCCTTGAACACCTCGGAGATAAGGTCTTCGTTGCCTATGCCTATATATTTGAGTCCAAACGGCTCGGGATGGCCGGCCTCGGCACGCAATCTTCCCCACGTGGTGTTCTTGTCGCCATTGGCCCACTCAATGAGATCGAGCACATCCTGCACATATTCGTCCATCTCCGCGCCAAGCGGCAATCCGCCCTGCTGGCCGTCGCCTCCAACCGATGAGTTCTGGCAGGGCACGCCCGCCGCCACCACCGGCAACGGCTCAGCCCCGATGTCTTCACAGAACTGAAAGTACTCATAGAAGCCCAAGCCCATAGATTGGTGGTATCCCCAGAGATTGCGCATGCCCTTGCGTTGCTCTACAGACCCGATGGTGTTCTTCCACCGGTAGATGTTCTGAAGCCCGTTGCCATGCGCCACACAACCACCGGGAAAACGTATGAACTGCGGCTTCAGACCGGCTATTGCCTCGGCCAAATCGCGTCGCAGGCCGTTCTTTCTCCCCTTGAAAGTGTCTTTGGGGAAGAGCGACACCATGTCGAAAGTATAGCGACCCACGCCTTCGGGCGTGATGACCAGCTCCGCATCGGCCACTGTGGCCGATGCCTTTATGGTAGCTTCGACTTTCTTCCAGCCATCCTTGGGCAGGGTGACTGTGGCGGTCCCCACCTCACGGCCATCCTTGGAGCGCAGCGTGACGCGAACCTTACGATTGCTGCCCGCATCGATACGGCCGAACAACGACAGTCTGTAGCTATGGCCTTCGTCCACGGCAATGCCATCATAGCCTGTGTTGGCCAATGCGCCACCGGCTGAAGTGACATCGAGCACAGCATAGTGGGCATTGTTGGGATGTATGGGGTTCACCGTATCGACGCTCAACGTCGCGCCGCCCTCCGCATTCCAGGCATACAGCGCATTCCAGCCCTTGCGGCGGGCACGGTCTTCCTCTGAATACTCGAAGCCGCGGTTCTGCACCAGTTCAGCGTAAAGCCCCCCGTCGGCGGCATAGTTTATATCTTCAAAAAACACGCCATACAGCTCCCTGCTTATGGCTTTTGCCTCGGAAAGCAAGGGCGTTACGGCAACGGTAACCTTGCCAAGTCCGGCAAAGCGCGCGGAATCATCGGCCATAAGTTCATTGTTGCGGGCCGCCCGATACTGCATCTGCTCATATCCGGCTATGACATCTTCCACCACCTTACGCTCCACACGATGCACCACGCCTATGGCACGGCTGCCATCGACAAACATCACAGTGTCGCGCGGCACATTGCGGTTGGGGCCCGTCTTGATTCGATCCGACATGTATTCTTGCGGCTTCCACAGCAACAGGTCACGCGATTCTGTCTGCGCCACTATGTCACCGCTGCTCTTCACCATCCAAGAACACAGCCACACGCCGTCAGCACGCCGCTCCAGCACGGGGTCATACATGCGCTTGCCACTGCCCCAGGGGCCATAGTCACTCTTCACGAAGTCGTAGCCATTGCCAATCTTGTTCCACCGCACGCCATCCAGGCTCCATGCCAAATGCAACCCGCCCGTATTGTCGTTGGCATCCGTCGCGTAAGAAAACAGCAACAGCGAATCGGCACGGCTCTCCGAAGCCGTGGCCGCAGCCCCGAAAGCCATCGCCAACAGGACCGATAGTATTGATTTTTTCATAATAATGAATGTTTTTATGACTTGTACACGTTAATAGGGCATCGCCAATACACGGCAAGCTCTACGACATTTGCAGGCATCGATACCGTGCCAAGCGTAAACGGCAGCCTGTCTTCAACCCTCACAGATGCAACCCGCAGACCATGAGAATACTTTCCCGCGCCGTCACCACGCATCGAATCCGCAGACAAAGATACATAAACATGTGATACCATCCTAATATTTCAGGTGATTTTTGACCAACAGACCGGCGCGGACGCATTGTCGGCCTATATCGGCGGACTCTCCATCCCTATCATATACAGGCGGACACAGCCTTTAGGAACAGGAAAATCCACCGTCCAATGGCATTCCAACGCATGAATATCCGCACAAAGCCTGCGTCATGGACAAGACTGCAAGCCTGCTTTTCCGGCATGGCTAACCGCATGTCACGATTAATGTTTTTATGTTAAAAGCTGCCACGAGAGAGTCCTTGCATAACCTTTTGGGAACCAAGATGTTACAAAGCATGTCGTTTGAGCCTGCAAAATGCGCCGTTTTGCAAACTCAAACGGCCTGTTTCGCGTTCTAAAATGGCGCGTTTCGCAAGCCCAAACGACACAAGTCGAAAATCGAGCCGAAGCTGGTTGCCTTTAGTTGCATATTTGCATGTATGGACTATCTGCCGGTATTCATGTTCTGCCGCGCCTTTGCCCATCTAATGAAAGCATCACCCATGTCGTCCAGCACCCTAAGTGGATTGGCCATCATGCAAGCCACTGCATTTATTTGTGCCCGATAGCCGTCAGACCCCACCAGCTCTATCATCGTGTCGAGTTCGCTTTCAGACACGTTTTCCACAAAGGCATTAAGTGTTTCCGCTTTCATGTTGGCAATGGCAATGTCGGCCACAGGCTTCAACGTTTCGGCATCGATGCCCTGCACGCCCATTTTGGCCACATTGTCAACAAGCGCATCCAAAGTCTTTTCCATGCCCGACAGATTCCAATATGAATAGAATTTCTCCTTGTAACTCGCCGGGCAGGCCGCCTCTTCGGGCAACGCGGGCTCCTCTCCCACCATAATGGACTGCACAACAGGAGCCATCATCTTCCACACATCCTTGCCGACATCGGCACACACAGCAAAGACATGAGCCTTGGCCACGGCTATGTCGGAACGCGCAGTCAGCTCAGCAAGGGAGTTCAATTGCCGCTCGGTAACATTTTCCCTGTAACATGGCAAAACGATGTCGGTCATATCGTCGGCAAAACCGCTCTCAAGATATTCGCCAAGACAATCATTCACACGGCTGGCGTCAATGCCTGCGTCATTCATCTTGCCCGACAGGGTGGTAGCAACAAGCATTTTCATCTGTTCCTTCCTCACGCCCATAGACGCAGAGTCGGCCATAATCAGCCGCTTAACCTTCTCGCGGTAATCATCGGCTACCGACACGACATTGCCGAATACCACAAATGCCGTCATGGAAACAATAAACATTCTAATCATAATCCGATATATCTTTGTTTGTATCCGAGGTTCACGGGCATTGGGATTTCCAGTAGCCACATAGGCCGGGCAGCCACTTCTTCATTGCTGACCAAGAGGCCGCCCGGACAAATTAAAACGTTGGCGGGCAATTGCCGACTGCCATACAGTGCGCCATTGCCCGCCAATACTATGCAAAAAATAAAGAGAATCCTACATCGACAGAGCGCGAAGCCTCACGACTGTGCCTTATCGGTTGCTGTCCAATGGAACGTTCACCCCAACCGATGCCACCCCGAAGTCGGGCATCAGTTGTTGGTTGACCCTCCCACAATGTCAAGCAACTCATTCGTTATGGCTTGCTGCCGGCTCTTGTTATACTGCAAATTCAATTCGCGCAACAGCTCATCGGCATTGTCCGTGGCCGTCTGCATGGCAACCATGCGCGCCGCATGTTCGCTTGCATTACTGTCAAGCAGCGCGGTGTACAACATCAGATGCGTCAACTTAGGAATCAACTGCTTAAGAACAGTGTCCATGTCTGGCTCCACAATGAAATTGTCATTTAGCGGCTTGGCCTTTTCAGACGCGCGCTTCACGGAGACGTCACCTCTCTTGCGCAGATATTCCTGCGCCTTGCGAGTGACGACATTCGACGAGAGGTCGCGCTCACGGTCACGGCCGAGTTCTGACGTAAGGTCTATCGGCAAGTATCTCTTGCGCGTAAGTATCTGCGAACCCGCACTCTTGAAGTGATGATACACCAGCTCCACCCTATCTATGTTTCCCTCCACGAACTCTTTTCCTATCTGGGCGGAAAGGGCTATGCAGTCCTTGGCGTTGGGCGTGTCGGCCAACGTCAGGAAACTGCCGCCCACGCCCACGCCGAGCTTTGCGACTTTCTCGGCCACCTTGCGCCCTATCGGGTACACGATTATGTTTTCTTTCCCCAAATAGGCGTACTCAGCTATTATCTGCTGCATCAGCCTGATGACATTGGAATTGAACCCGCCGCACAGGCTGCTGTTGGAAGAATAGACCACAAGAGCGACCCGTTTCACCTCGCGCTCGACAGAAAACACACTCGAAGCATCGGCCTCAGAGGCGAGGAAAGTCTTCAAGATATGCTCCAGCAACGTTTCGTATGGAAGCATATTCTCAATCATGACCTGCGCATGATGCAATTTTGACGAGGCGACCATCTGCATCGCACTCGTAATCTTGCGGGTGCTCTTGACAGATGCTATGCGGGTTTTTATCTCTTTGAGTGAAAGCATACGCTACTGTACTTTTTTATACCTTCCCGAAATTTCCGCCATCACAGACTCAATGACCGCCGTAACGGCATCGTCTATCAAGCCCTTGCCGAGCGTTTCGATGACTTCCGGATGCGTGGAACGCAGCTTGTCAAGGAAAGCATCCTGGCACTCACGCACTTCCTCTACCGGCACATCATGCATCAAGCCATGCGTTCCGCAATAGAGGATGGCCACCTGCTCACCAACTGGCATCGGGCTATACTGCGGCTGGATGAGCAACTGGTTGTTCTTTCGTCCACGGTCAAGCGTCATTGCCGTAACGGCATCCATGTCACTCGAGAACTTGGAGAAGCTCTCAAGCTCGCGGTACTGGGCTTGGTCAATCTTCAGCGTTCCTGCCACTTTCTTCATACTCTTAATCTGCGCAGAACCACCGACACGCGACACTGATATGCCGACATTAATGGCCGGACGGTATCCTTGGTTGAACAAATCACTCTCCAAGTATATCTGCCCATCAGTTATAGAAATAACGTTTGTAGGTATATACGCTGACACATCGCCTGCCTGCGTCTCGATTATTGGCAATGCCGTGAGCGAGCCGCCGCCCTTGACGTGGCCTTCCATGCACTTGGGGAGATCGTTCATCTTCTCCGCCACTTCCTGCTGGTCATTGATTCGCGCAGCCCTTTCCAACAGGCGGCTGTGCAGATAGAACACATCGCCGGGATAAGCCTCGCGCCCTGAAGGACGCCTCAGGATAAGCGACACCTCGCGATAAGCGACGGCCTGTTTGGAGAGGTCGTCATACACCACAAGCGCCGAATAGCCCCTGTCTCGGAAATATTCTCCGATGGCAGCTCCCGCGAATGGCGCGTAATACTGCATTGCCGCAGGGTCGGCAGCCGTTGCTGAAACCACAATCGTATATGGCAACGCGCCATGCTCCTTGAGATTCTGCACCAAAGCGGCCACCGTGGAAGCCTTTTGCCCTATGGCCACATAGATGCAATACACGGGATTCCCCGCCTCATAAAAACTCTTCTGGTTGATGATGGTGTCAACAGCGATTGCCGTCTTTCCCGTCTGGCGGTCGCCAATGATAAGCTCACGCTGGCCACGCCCAATAGGAATCATGGAGTCCACGGCCTTCAGTCCTGTCTGCAATGGCTCCTTGACCGGCTGGCGGAAAATGACACCCGGAGCTTTCCTGTCGAGCGGCATCTCAAAGGAATCGGTCAAATCGATGTCACCCTTTCCGTCTATAGCCACACCCAATGGGTTGATGACCCTACCTAACATGTTGTCATTGACTCGGATTGAGGCAATGCGCTTTGTACGCTTGACCACCATGCCCTCCTTGATTCCTGACGTTGGCCCCAAAAGCACACAACCTACATTATCCTCCTCCAAGTTCATCACTATGCCAATGGTGCCGTTCTCGAACTCAAGCAGTTCACTTGCCTCGGCATTGCGCAGTCCATAGATTCGAGCCACACCGTCACTCACCTGCAACACCGTGCCCACCTCGTCAAACTGTTTCAAATCGCCGATGCCCTCGAGCTGCTCAAGAAGAACTTGAGACACTTCACTTGGCCTTATCTTGTCTAACATATCTATCTTTTATTTATGCACAACGTAAACAACAGACCATCGCTCTCTCCGCGCTGCGGCTACAGTCGCGCTATCCGCAACACGCGAGATGTAGTCCGTCCCTTACATTCATCTTATCAAAGCATTATTATTTAAGCTGCGCGAGGACTGTCTTCAGCCGCGATTTCACGCTAGCATCCATCCGGTAAGTGTCATATTCGAGAACAAAACCGCCAATTATGCCTGGATCAATCTCCGTCTCGAACTCCACCGTGCCCTTTGTCCTCGCTTCAACCATCTGCCGCAGCCTGCGCTCCGTATCGGCGGACACCGGCACAGCGGTGGTTAGCTTTCCCCGGACAAGGTTTTTATGCCTCCTGCAAAGAGTTATAAACGAATTGGCCATGAATTGCATGACGCTTTCGCGGCCTTCCTTTAGTACAAGGTTAAAAAATGCCTTGGTCAAATCGCAAGGGGCGCCGCCTGCAGCAACCGACAGAAGAGACGCTTTCGTGTCTTTGGAGACCATCGGATTTTCTATCGCAAACCTCAACCGTGGAACGTCAATGAAGCTCTTCGCCAAAGTCTGCATTTCGCGACATACCACGTCTTCGAGCTTTGCATCGCAACTGCCTTTAAACAACGCGCGTGCATATCTGACCGATATTACCCCTATATCCATAACCTAAATCTTTGACTATTTCCCCTTATCAGAAGCAGAAACCTCATCCAGCAACCTGTCAATCAAATCCATCTGCTTGTCTTTGGCGTCAAGCTCCTTGCGGAGGACTTTCTCGGCCACCTTGACAGACAGCTCAGCCACTTGCGCGCGAATGTCACTCATGGCGGCCTGCTTCAGGCTCTCGATTTCAGCTTTAGCCTCGGCTATCAGGCGGTTGCCTTCTTCCCGTGCCTTGCCCTGTGCT
Organism: uncultured Prevotella sp.; assembly: GCA_964554115.1. GTDB lineage: Bacteria > Bacteroidota > Bacteroidia > Bacteroidales > Bacteroidaceae > Prevotella. The sequence goes on along the minus strand of CAZKMT010000001.1, from coordinate 90,070 downwards.
TTTTCCACAATGGCATCACGGGCTGCGGCGGCCTCCTTCAGTATCTGGGCTTGCTTTTCACGCGCCTCTTGCAGGATGGATTCGCTTTCTATCTTGATGTTGGCCAGTCGTTCGTTGGCTTCATGCGCCTTGCGAAGGCTGTCGTCAATGTATGCCTTGCGGTCATTGACCATCTTCACGATTACCGGGAATCCGTATTTCCACAAAATCCACAGCACGATGAAGAACACTATCGCCATCCAAAACAACAGACCAAAATCCGGTGTTACTAATGACATAAGCTGTTAATGATTTCTATTTGCCCTAAAATGATTAACTGCAAAAAGCAGATTACACGAAGAGCGCGAGCGCAGCGATGACAACGGCGAAGAATGCCACACCTTCCACCAAGGCCGCAGCGATAATCATGCTGGAGCGAAGGTCGCCCATTTTCTCCGGCTGGCGTGCCATTGCATCCATAGCCTGCCCTCCAATCTTACCTATACCTATGCCTGCACCTATCGCAGCCAAACCTCCGCCCACGGCGGCACCCAATTTTGCAACAGCATCTGCTGCCAATAACAATGAAATCATAATCGTAATTTTTAATGTTGTTTTATTGTTTGTCCATATTTCAATTCTTCACCTCTTCCCCATGCACATGGGCAAGCGATATAAATACTGCGCTGAGCAAAGTGAACACCAATGCCTGTATGAAGCACACCAATACCTCCAAAAACATCATGAACACGCTCAAGAGCACACTCACCACCGTCATGCCAACGCCTGCCGCAACATGGACGCTGAACATAATAAATATGATGCAGGCCAAAGACAATGCGATGATATGACCCGCCAGCATGTTGGCAAAAAGACGAATCATCAGCGCGAACGGCTTCGTGAAAATGCTAATGAACTCAATGAGAGGCATCAATGGCACCGGAACTTTCAACCATGCCGGCACTTCCGGCCAAAATATGTCTTTCCAATAAGCCTTCGTACCTGTGACATTGGTCAGCACAAACGTACACAATGCAAGGAAGAACGTGCATGTGATGTTGCCCGTAAGGTTTCCACCGCCCGGAGGGAACGGCACGATTCCCATTACATTGGCGATGAAGATAAAGAAGAAGCAAGTGAGCAAATAAGGCGCATACTTGTCCGCCTCCTTTCCCAACGTTGACTTCACCACCTCATCGTACACATACATGATGAACATGTGCATAAGCCCGACAAAACCTTTCGGAGCCGGGTCGTCAAGCCTGTGCTTTTTGCACCAGCGGGCAGGAACCAACACACATATCAACAGAAGCACGGCATCGATGAACAGCACCACCACTGTCTTGGTTATCGATATGTCGAATGGCCTTACCTCCTCACCCCCTATGTTCTCACAAATCTTATTCTCATTGGCTTCGCTTCCCGAAATGTACAGTCCGTAAGGGCCTGGGCGATTGCCGTTGGCATCGGCCTCCTCAGCAAACTCACCGCTTGAAAACACATGCCAGCCTGTTGAGCTTTTGACTATCACAGGCAGATGAATTACCACAGGATGGCTCCCTATCGTTGTCACATGCCATTCATAGGCATCCTTTACATGCCCCCACAATATACTTTCCACATCCACGCCGCCTGCGCCGCCGGCCTCTTCCTCCTGGGCGTTGGCCGACAATCCGCCGAGCAGCATAGCCAAGACGCAAAGCAAATGCCTAATGTATCTCATATACCTAATTACCTTTTTTATTTACATTCCGTTCAAAGCGCACGAAGAACACCCCGTCAAAAGCCATAATCACCACGTAAAATGCCACGAAAGCCACCGTGAAAGCTATTATGGCATCACGATTCGAAGCCAAAGCGCAGAATACCACAACCACCAATATCGCGCAAAGCATACGTACCGCCGATGCCGCGAGATAGAACCGTGTGAGTGTCTCCGGCCTCCGCGCCGCAGCCCGCCACGCCGCACCATAAGCGATGCTCGAGACCAAGGAAAACATCACGCACACGACAAGCGAACCAACATAGTCACTCGTGCCACAGATATTCATCCCGACCAAGGCGAACAACGCCATCGCCGCTATTATCCACAAGCTGTACTTGTCATGTCGCCGCCCGGTAATGCTTATCAAATCCTTGTCCATGGCTGCTCACCTTACCTCGACGCAGAGACTCACTTCATTCTTCTGCACCTCTACGAAACCACCGCTGATGGCCAGCTGCACCTTTCCCTTTTCCGTGGTGTATTCCACAATTCCCGTCTGCAACGACGAAATTATCGGCGCGTGGTCATTGAGGATTTCAAAGCTCCCTTTCGTTCCCGGAACGAGCACGCTTTTCACCTCGCCGCTGAACTCTATCTTTTCCGGAGATATGATTTTCAATGTCAATCCCATGTCCGTTCCTCCGAATGTCAGTGGCCTTTCGCGGCCTCCATGAGTTTCTTGCCCTTGGCTATGGCATCTTCTATCGTACCGACGTTAAGGAAAGCCTGCTCAGGCAGGTCATCGACTTCGCCGTCAAGTATGGCATTGAATCCCTTTATCGTATCCTCAATGGGCACCATCACACCCGGCAGTCCGGTAAACTGTTCTGCCACGGAGAACGGTTGCGACAGGAAACGCTGCACGCGGCGGGCGCGGTTTACGGTTAGCTTGTCCTCGTCAGACAGCTCGTCCATGCCAAGAATGGCAATGATGTCTTGCAGCTCTGTATAGCGTTGCAGAATTTCCTTCACACGCTGCGCGCAGTCGTAATGCTCCTTGCCCACAATCAGAGCGTCCAATATCCTCGATGTGCTGCCCAGCGGATCCACGGCTGGATAGATGCCAAGCTCGGCTATCTTGCGGCTCAGCTCCGTTGTGGCGTCCAGATGGGTGAACGTGGTCGCCGGTGCCGGGTCGGTCAAGTCGTCGGCAGGCACATATACGGCCTGCACTGAAGTGATAGACCCTTTCTTCGTAGACGTGATGCGCTCCTGCATGGCACCCATCTCGCTCGCCAGCGTGGGTTGGTAGCCCACGGCCGATGGCATGCGCCCCAACAGTGCCGACACTTCCGACCCCGCCTGCGTGAAACGGAATATGTTATCGATGAAGAACATTATGTCAGTGGCTTCGCCGTCCTTGCCCCCGTGGTCACGGAATTCCTCTGCCACAGTCAGTCCCGACAGGGCGACTGACGAACGCGCTCCCGGCGGTTCGTTCATCTGGCCATACACGAGTGTGGCCTGCGACTTCCTCAGCTCTTCCGGATCCACGAGCGACAAGTCCCACTTGCCCTCAGCCATGGCTTTCCTGAACTTATCGCCATATCGGATGACGCCAGACTCTATCATGTCCCTAATCAAGTCGTTGCCCTCGCGCGTGCGCTCACCCACACCGGCAAAAACGGAATATCCGTTATGCCCTTTGGCGATGTTGTTGATCAGCTCCATGATAAGCACCGTCTTGCCCACGCCCGCGCCACCGAACAAGCCAATCTTACCGCCTTTCATGTACGGCTCAAGCAAGTCGATTACCTTTATTCCCGTCGCAAGCATTTCCTTGTGGGTGGACAGCTCTTCAAACTTTGGAGCCTCCCGGTGTATCGGGTAAGCACCCGTCATGTCAAGCGGAGCCATGCCATCGATGGGTTGTCCGATGACATTCAGCATCCTGCCCTTAATCTGCTCGCCCGTGGGCATCACTATTGGCGAGCCCGTCCTAACCACTTCCATGCCACGCTGCAGTCCATCGGTATTGTCCATTGCCACGCAACGCACGGTGTCTTCGCCTATGTGTTGCTGCACCTCGATGACAAGCACGCTTTTGTCTGCGCGTGTGATGTGCAGGGCCTCGTGTATTTTCGGCAGCATTTTCTCTGCGTCACGGTCATCAGTTTCAAAAAAGACATCGATGACCGGACCTATAATCTGAGATATGCGCCCTGTTATTTGTGCCATAATCGTTATTTATTTAGTTGCTTTTGTTGTTCCAAAACCGGTGCAAAGGTAACAAATTAAACGAAAACCCAACACCATATTTCCAGTTTTCTTCTTAATAATATAAAAAAACGGACGCTTATAACATTTCTTTAAATACTGAGTTCGTCGAGCACTTTGATGAGTTTCATGTCGAGCGGCTTGTCTGTGCGTATGGCATCGCTGAACGGAACATACACAACTTCGTTGTTACGCACGCCTATCATCACGTTTCTCTGTCCCTGCATTATGGCCTCTATGGCTCCCACGCCAGTCCTACTGGCCAATATGCGGTCGTGCGCCGACGGGCGGCCGCCGCGCTGCAGGTGGCCGAGGATGGACACCCTCACATCGTAATTCGGGAATTCGTTGCGCACACGCTCGGCGTAATAGAGAGCTCCGCACTTGGGACTTTCCGACACTATCACGATGCAGCTCTTCTTAGACTTCCTTATCCCACGCTCCATGAATCGCGACAGCTGGTCCACGTCCGTGGAGTCTTCCGGTATTATCGCCGCTTCGGCGCCGCAGGCTATGGCACTGTTCTGCGCCAGGAACCCGGCGTCGCGCCCCATCACCTCCACGAAGAATATGCGCTCATGGCTCTGCGCCGTGTCGCGGATGCGGTCCACACACTCCACTATCGTGTTCATCGTCGTATCATAGCCTATGGTGGAATCGGTGCCATAGAGGTCGTTGTCTATGGTTCCCGGCAACCCCACGCAACACACGTCATACTCGGCGGCAAACTCACGCGCACCGGTAAGCGAACCGTTGCCCCCGATTACCACGAGCGCGTCTATCTCTTCCTTGAGCATCGTCTCGTAGGCTTTCTTCTTCCCCTCGGGCGTCATGAATTCCTTGCTACGCGCGGTCTTCAGTATCGTGCCGCCCTGCATTATTATGCCGCTCACATTCTCTGTGGTAAACGACTTTACCTCATCGTTTATCAAACCATCGTAACCACGATAGATGCCTTTTATCTTGAAACCGCTGCAGATGCCTGCGCGCGTGACGGCCCTGATGGCCGCGTTCATGCCCGGAGCGTCACCCCCGGAAGTCAGAACGCCGATAGTCTTAATCTTACCCATAATCCTTTACCTCTCCCTAAATATATAGATTTGTTGCGTATCTCAGAAATCCACAAAACGACATTCCAGCCACAGCAGCAAAAAGCCCAGCAGCCAGCCCACGAACACCTTGCCCGTACAGTTCTTGAAATACCACCCCACGCGCATACGCTCCATCTTCATGAGAGCCAGACCGCTAAGGTTGGAGAAGCAGAGCAGGCATCCCCCCATGGCCGTGGAGTAGGCCATCACTTTCCAGAAAGCCCCATTCTGCACGAAGCAAGCCTCGTAATTCGGGTCGAGAGCCAGGCCGAGCTGTTGCCCCTCTACAATCGGATACATCGATATGCCCGTCACCATTACCGTGAATGCGTCGAACACGCCGCTGAGCAGCCCGGAGAAAGCCCCTATCGCCCACACGTTGGGCACATAATGTTCGGTAAACTCCACCAGATTCTCACACACGCCGGTCTCCCGAAGCACCCCCATCGCGAGCATTATGCCCATGACAAACAGGGTAATCTGGATGCTGCCATACTGCAATATGCGCGGCGTGCGCCGCAATATCATCTGGTCGGCATTCATCAGCTTGTGGTTGAAAATCTCGTTTACCACCCAAAGCACGGACAGGACGCACATCGCGCCGAGGAATGGAGCGAGCTTCGTTATGCTGTGGAAGGTGGGAATGAACCACAGTCCGCCTATGCCCACTATCAGCATCACTATGCGTTGCCAGCGGTTCATGTTCGTGTCGTCGCCCCGGTAGGGAGCCGCCGGCCACGCCACATCGAGTCGCTCCGGCAGGGTGCGCCCCATAAGGAACGTGGGAACCACCCAAGCCACAATGGCGGGAGCCGCGAGATAGGCAGAGAAATTGGTCGCCGTCACCGCCCCATTGCCCCAAAGTATCACCCCCGCCGGGTCGCCAATCACGGTGAAGCAGCCCCCGGCGTTGGCCGCAAGCACTATCGCGCTGCCCACCACCATGCGCTGCCGCCTGTTCTGCACTATGCCGTGCATTATGGTAAGCATCATGGTCGTGGTGGTAAGGTTGTCAAGGTTAGCGGATATAATAAATGTGGCCAATGTTATGCTCCACAGCATCCGCTTCGAATTGCGCGTCCTTATCCATTCGCTCACGAAGTCGAAGCAGCCATTGTTGTTCAGTATTTCCACTATCGACATGGTGGCAAGCAGGAACATCACCACCATTCCCGCCCTGCCGACATACTTGAGGAAGATGTTCTCGCTGATGAAATATTTCACCGCCCGGCTCGAATGCTCCCCTCCGGCAAGGAAATCCATGTACTCACGCGGATGCTGGCTCATGACGAAATCCGTGCCGTAGCAGATGTACAACACCCACCCCAACGTTCCGACAAACATGGCAATGGCGGCCTTGTTCACCCCGGTAAGATGAGCAGTGGCAATCAACAGGCATCCAAACAGCAGTATCAGTATTACGATTAGAGTCATGAATTTCCTATAAACGCCACAAAGTTAGCAAATTTTATTCAAAAGACAAGGCCACAAGAATGAAAAAAGGCATACGTTTAACGAGATTTTAACGTCATTCACGCCTTGCGCGGGCATGGCAGCACCACCTGCACGCGGATACGCACCAGCTTTGCGGAACCTGCGGCGGAGTCACAAATGGCGAGGAAACACACGTTGCGGAAGCCGCGTTTTGTAAAGATATTTCACAAAGCGGAAAGACTCTCCGCCCGCCAGGAGACAGAATCGCAACACATTGGTTTTCAACAGATTTGCAGAACAGGCCATTTCAGCCTCCGAAACAGGCCGTTTCAGGTTGCAAAACGGCCTGTTTGGGAACGCGAAATGGCTCGTTTTGCAGTCCGAAACGGCAGAGACAGCCCCACGCATCGCCATTCTGTAAACATTGTTTACCGCCAGCACACGGATGACAAACGCAACGGAAGCCCCCCTTTCCTGCCTGTCCGCACACCAACCGGAACGCCATGGCAGGCCACATACAACCGCTTTCACACCTACAAGTGAATCAACAGACGGGCTACGCGCCCACGCCTGCCATAAAAGCGGGCGGACAACCATTGACACTAACGCCTCACGAAAGCACATTTTACAAAAAAACAAGAAAGAAAGCCTAAGAAAAGTTTGGCGGAACGAAATAAAATCCGTACCTTTGCACCCGCAAATCAGAAAAGCGGATGCGCCTGTAGCTCAGTTGGTAGAGCACCTGACTCTTAATCAGGGTGTCCAGGGTTCGACCCCCTGCAGGCGTACATCAAGAAGAAAAGCGGATGCGCCTGTAGCTCAGTTGGTAGAGCACCTGACTCTTAATCAGGGTGTCCAGGGTTCGACCCCCTGCAGGCGTACTAACCGGAAAAGACATCGTTGCCAGCATCTTTTCCGGATTTTATGTGTCAAGAAAGTTTTTTCCATCCCTCCGATTTCCTCAATTCAATTTTAATGCGTAATTTTGCATCCCGAAAAAATCAACGAACACAATGGACAGCAAACAAAATAAGACATTCTCCATGATAGCCGACATAGAGGGTGACTACAGCGACTTATTGAAAACGACAGACCTGCCGGACTCCATGCCAATACTGGCGGTACGCAACCTCGTGCTCTTCCCCGGGGTGGTGTCGCCCATACTGATAGGCCGGGTGAGCAGCATGAACCTGGTAAAAAAGGCCGAGAAATCGAACCTCATGATAGGTATCGTATGCCAGCGCGACCCCGAGACGGAAGAGCCGGGCAAGAACGACCTGTACGAATACGGTGTATATGCAAGGGTGGTGAAGATACTCACCCTGCCCAATGGAAACATCACGGCCATAATCCAGGGATTCGGACGGCTCAGGCTCACCGAGATAGTGCGCAAGAAGCCCTACCTCTACGGCTGCGTGGCAGCGGCTGCGGAAATAGTTCCTGACGACAGCGACAGCGAGTTCGTGGCAGCCATGGACGACCTGCGCAAAATGACCCACGAATACATAAAGCTCAGCGACGAGATTCCGGAAGAAGCGTCGTTCGCCATCAGGAATGTCACAAACAACGTGATGGCGCTCAACTTCATCTGTTCCAACATGCCATTCAACATCAAGGACAAGATGGAGCTGCTCCAGAAAGACTCCATAAAGGAAAGGCTGTTCTCCACGATGCGCATCATAAACAGGGAACTGTCGTTGCTCAGCCTGAGACAAGACATAAGGAACAAAACGCGCGACGACATCGACGAGCAGCAACGCAACTATTTCCTGCAACAGCAAATAAAGAACCTGCAGGCCGAGATAAGCAACGGCGAAAGCTCGCCCGAGAAGCGAGACCTCGTGGAAATGGGCAAGAAGAAGAAGTGGCCGGCGGAAGTGGCAAAGATATTCAACAAGGAAATAGACAAGCTCGACCAACTGAGCCAGCAAAGCCCGGAATACAACGTGCAACTGACTTACCTGCAGACACTGGTGGCCCTGCCGTGGAATGAGTACACCAAGGACGACATGAACCTGACAAGAGCGCAGAAAGTGCTCGACAAGGACCATTACGGCATGGAGAAGGTGAAAGAGCGCATCCTCGAATACATCGCAGTGCTCAACCTGCGCGGCGACCTCAAGTCGCCCATCCTCTGCCTCTACGGCCCCCCGGGCGTCGGAAAGACAAGCCTGGGCAAGAGCATCGCGGCCGCCATGAAGCGCAAATACGTGAGAATATCGCTCGGCGGACTGCACGACGAGGCCGAAATCAGAGGGCATCGCCGCACGTACATAGGCGCCATGCCCGGACGAATCATCAAGAGCATACAGAAAGCAGGCTCGTCTAACCCCGTGTTCGTGCTCGACGAGATAGACAAGGTGACCCAGAACACGATAAACGGCGACCCGGCATCCGCCCTGCTCGAGGTGCTGGACCCGGAGCAGAACACCACTTTCCACGACAATTACCTCGATGTTGACTACGACTTGTCGAAAGTGTTGTTCGTCGCCACGGCCAACGACTTAAACACAATCCCGCGACCTTTGCTGGACCGAATGGAATTAATAGAGGTGAGCGGATACATAACCGAAGAAAAGATTGAAATAGCAAGGCACCACCTGATACCGAAAGAGAAAGAGAACACGGGCCTCAACGACGAGAAGAAACTGACGCTGACAAAGCCGGCCATAGAGAAAACAATAGAGCAATACACCCGCGAAAGCGGAGTGAGGCAGCTGGAGAAGCAGATAAACAAGGCTCTGCGCAAGCTCGCTTTCATAAAGGCAAAAGAGGGGGAACTGCCATACACGAAGATAACTCCGGAGGAAATGGAAAGTCTGCTGGGAAAGCCGCCTTTCTACCGGGACATTTATCAAGGCAACGACTACGCCGGCGTGGTGACCGGACTGGCGTGGACCAGCGTGGGAGGCGAAATACTTTTCATCGAGACAAGCCTCAGCAAGGGCAAAGGCTCAAAGCTGACGCTCACGGGAAACCTGGGCGACGTGATGAAGGAGTCGGCCATACTCGCCCTCGAATACGTCAAGGCGCACGCCAACATGCTAGGCATCGACTACCGCATATTTGACAACTGGAACATTCACATCCACGTGCCGGAGGGCGCGACGCCCAAAGACGGGCCGTCGGCCGGCATAACAATAGCCACATCAATAGCGTCTGCATTGACACAACGCAAGGTGAGGAAGAACACCGCCATGACCGGCGAGATAACGCTGCGGGGCAAAGTGCTGCCGGTAGGAGGCATCAAGGAAAAGATTCTGGCAGCCAAACGGGCAGGGATAACCGACATCGTGATGTGCAAGGACAACAAGAAAGACATCGACGAGATACCGGAGATATACCTCAAGGGCGTAAACTTCCATTATGTGGAAAACGTGCAGGACGTTTGGGACTTCGCCCTTACGGAAGAGTTTGTTGACAACCCTCTGAAGTTTGAAATAGAAGAAAAGACGGACAATGACGTTTGAGTTGCAGCACACCGACCCCTCGTCAGACGCGAGAGCGGGACTGATAACCACTGCCCACGGGCAAATAAAGACTCCCATCTTCATGCCCGTGGGCACGTGCGGCAGCGTAAAGGGCGTACACTTTTCCGAACTGAAAGAGCAGGTGAAAGCCCAAATCATCCTCGGAAACACCTACCACCTGTATCTCCGCCCCGGCATTGACACGCTGAAAGCCGCCGGAGGCCTCCACCGCTTTGGCGGATGGGATCGCCCCATGCTCACAGACTCAGGCGGGTTTCAAGTGTTCTCACTCACCGGAATACGCAAGCTCAACGAGAATGGCTGCGAGTTCAGGTCGCACATCGATGGCTCCAAGCATGTGTTCACGCCCGAGAAAGTAATGGACATAGAGCGCATTATCGGCGCAGACATCATGATGGCGTTCGATGAGTGCCCTCCGGGACAAAGCGACTACACATACGCCAAAGACAGCCTGCGGCTGACGCAACGCTGGCTGGACAGATGCATCAGGCGATTCAATGAGACAGAGCCTCTTTACGGCTTCGGACAGAGCCTGTTCCCCATCGTGCAAGGTTGCACCTACAAGGACTTGAGGCGCGAGGCGGCCCTGCATGTAGCCGACAAGGGAGCCGACGGCAACGCCATCGGCGGACTGGCCGTGGGCGAGCCTACCGAAGTAATGTATGAGATGATTGAGGTCGTCAACGCCATCCTGCCAAAAGACAAGCCCCGATACCTCATGGGCGTGGGCACACCGCAAAACATTCTCGAAGCGATAGAGCGAGGCGTTGACATGTTTGATTGCGTCATGCCGACACGCAACGGCAGGAACGCAATGCTGTTCACCTACAATGGCACTATGAATATGCGCAACAAGAAATGGGAACGTGACTTCTCGCCGATAGACGCCGATGGTTGCGAAACAGACATAGCGTATTCAAAGGCTTACCTCCACCACCTGTTCAAGGCTGGGGAGCTGCTCGCCATGCAGATAGCGAGCATCCACAACCTCACGTTCTACCTGCGGCTCGTGGCCGATGCAAGGCTACACATAGAGCAAGGCGACTTCGTTGCGTGGAAAAACAGCGTGACAAGAGACCTCGGACGCCGGATTTGACCCGTCCACACGGCCTCACAAACGACGCACCAAGATGAGATACAGCAACATAAGGAAAAGGCACCGGACACTGAAAAAGCTGCGCACAATAAAGCGCCGCACGAGGTTTCTGTCCGCCTTCGCAAGAAAGGCAGTCCGACTGAAGAACGCCGTCAACCCGTTCAAGTTCATAAAGATAATCGACGGATACATAATAAGGAAGTTCATCGGCACATACATATATTCCATCGTGCTGATAATCTCAATCTCGATAGTGTTCGACATAAACGAGAACTTGGCAAAATTCAGCACAAACAACGCTCCTCTCCGCGCCATCGTGTTCGATTACTACGCCAATTTCGTGCCTTATTTCGCCAATCTTTTCAGCCCGCTGTTCGTTTTCATCGCCGTAATCTTCTTCACATCCAAACTGGCAGGCAACTCGGAGATAATCGCGATGATGGCTTGCGGGATGAGTTTCAAGCGGCTGTTGCGCCCTTACATGATTTCCGCCGCGTTGATATCCTTGCTCAACTTCTACCTCGGCGCATACATAATACCCAAGGGAACAGTGGTGCGCCATAACTTCGAGTCGCTCTACAAGAACAACAAGAAGAACACATCGGCAAGCAACGTGCAGCTGCAAGTGGGCGATGGGATCATCGCATACATCGCGCAATACGACAACATACACAAAACAGGCTATGGCTTCTCGCTCGACAAGTTTGAGGACAAGAAGCTAATAAGCCACATGACGGCCAACGTAATAAAGTATGACACTATCTCCGAAAGCCGCTACCACTGGAAAGCCATAAACTACAAGATACGGACGCTGAAAGGAATGCGTGAACACATCCAGTCGGGAATGCAAATAGACACAATCATAACGATGGAACCCATGGACCTGGTGTTCAGCAAAGGCCAACAGGAAACGTTCACAAGCCCAGAGCTGAAGAGGTACATATCCATGCAAAAGAACAGGGGACTGAGCAACGTCGTGCAGTATGAAGTGGAATATCACAAGCGAATAGCCACATGCTTCGCCTCATTCATACTCACGGTCATCGGCGCAAGCCTCAGCTCCCGCAAGCGGAAAGGCGGCATGGGCATGTACCTTGGCATCGGGTTGGGGCTCAGTTTCTCCTATATCTTGCTCCAGACCATAAGCTCCACCTTTGCCATCAACGCCAACACGCCACCCATGTTGGCTGCATGGATTCCCAACATCCTATATTCATTCATAGCATATTTCTGTTACAAAAAAGCACCGAACTAAAATGAAATTCGAAGAAACAGACTTAAACGACAACATACTCGATGCATTATATGACATGCACTTTGACGAATGCACACCCATACAAGAGAAGTGCATTCCCGAGATTCTTGACCATCATGACATAATCGGAGTGGCACAGACAGGCACCGGCAAGACCGCCGCCTACTTGCTTCCCATACTGAGCATGCTCGACGACGGCGGCTATCCGCAAAACTCCATCAACTGCATAGTAATGTCGCCGACACGAGAGCTCGCGCAACAGATAGACCAAGCCATGCAAGGGTTCGGCTATTACCTTGATGGCGTAAGCAGCGTGGCCGTCTATGGAGGCAATGACGGCAACCGTTATGACCAGGAAATGAAAAGCCTGCGACTGGGCGCCGATGTGGTCATTGCCACCCCAGGACGCCTGCTAAGCCACATGCGCATGGGGAATGTGGACCTGAGCAGGCTCAGCTTCTTCGTGCTCGACGAAGCCGACAGGATGCTTGACATGGGATTCAGCGACGACATAATGCAGATTGCCGGCAAACTGCCACGCGACGTGCAGACAATCATGTTCTCGGCAACAATGCCAGAGAAGATACAGCAACTGGCAAAGACACTGCTCAAGAATCCCGTAGAGGTGAAAATTGCCGTCAGCAAACCCGCCGACAAAATACAACAATCGGCTTTCGTGTGCTACGATTCACAGAAAACAGGAATCATAAAGCACCTCTTCACCACCAACCGCCTCAACCGCGTGATTATCTTCTCGGGGAAAAAAGACAAGGTGAAAGACATAACGCGCGAACTGAAACGCCAGAACATAAACTGTTGCCAAATGCACAGCGATCTCACGCAGCAAGAACGCGATGAAGTCATGTACGAGTTCAAGTCCGGACAACGTGACGTGCTGGTCGCGACAGACATTGTTGCGAGGGGAATCGACATCGACGACATACAGATGGTAATCAACTATGACGTACCGCATGACGCCGAAGACTACGTTCACCGCATCGGACGCACGGCACGCGCCGACCGCGATGGCATCGCCATAACGTTCGTCAGCGAGAAAGACATACATGCGTTCAAGCTGATAGAGAAGTTTCTCGAAAGGGAAATACCCAAGAACCAACTGCCGGAAGGCATCGGAGAGGGGCCTGAATATGCCGCCGGGACGAAAGCAGGCCGACACGGAAAGAACGGCAAGCGCGGCCACGGCAAAGGCCGCCACGGACGCCGCAACAAGGATGCCGGCAGTGAGGTGGCAGCCAATGGCGACGGGAAAAGACAATCAAACCGTAGAAAAAGACACAGAAAGAGGAAAGCCGGCAACGACACCAAGGGCAACGCCCCAACAGAATGAACGCCCTGCAAGCATCGCAAACGATGAAACCGCCTTACCATTGATTTTGCCTGTATTGTTCCCACTGCATAACGAGGCACAATACAGGCCGCTTTAACCCCTCAGCCAAAAAACCGTGGAGGCGGCAATGCCGCACAACAGTTTCCAAGACAACAAAAACGCCTCGCGACGGCGAGTCCAAAACCGGATGCGGAAATGGCCGACGCTCGCTAATAATCCATGGATTGCCGAGCCACAGCCGTGGCAACATTCACACATCAGCCTGTCACCACATTTATGGGCACGCCCTTGGCAAACGCCACCAGATTGTCTGCCGCAATCCGCATCAAGCGCATACGAGCCTCATACGAAGCCCATGCAATGTGAGGGGTGACGAAAGCATTCGGCGCGGAGAACAAAGGATTGTCAGCCGATGGAGGCTCCTCGCACAAGACATCAGCCCCATATCCTCCCAACTGACCGCTATGCAGCGCGGCGGCCACGGCAGCTTCGTCTACGAGCGCGCCGCGCCCGGTGTTTATCAGTATGGCGCCGGTCTTCATCCTCCCTATGGCATCGGCATTTATCATCCCGCGCGTGCTGTCGGTAAGCGGACAGTGCAGCGACAACACGTCGCTCACGCCAAGCAATCCCTCCAATGTCGTTTTCTGGATTCCGGCGGGCAGGGCGGCAGAGTGCTTGCTTGTGTGCGCAAACACATCCATGCCGAACTGCTGCGCTATTTGAGCCACTTTCATTCCGATGTTGCCCAAGCCCACTATCCCCATTGTCTTGCCGGCCAGTTCTTGCAGCGGTGTGTCCCAGTAGCAGAAGTCTTCGTTTGCCGCCCAGCGTCCTTTGCTGTTCTGCGCGGCATAATGCGCCACCCTGTTCATGATGTTCAATATGTGCGCAAACGTCATTTGTGCCACGCTATCAGTGCTATACGCCGGAATGTTGGTGACGCAAATGCCATGTTCGCGCGCCGCGCCAATGTCCACCACATTATATCCCGTGGCGAGCACGCCCACATACTTGAGCTGCGGCAACTGTCTGATGACATCGGCAGTGATGTGTACCTTGTTGGTCAGCACGGCATCAGCGCCGCCGCACCTGCCCACCACATCGCTTGCCTGCGTGCGAGGATATACCGTAAGGCTGCCAACGCTCTCCACGGCTTCCCACGACAGGTCGCCGGGATTCAAGCTGTATCCATCCAAAACAACAATCTTCATATAATTATCTTCTTTAATCATTAAACCTTTCGCCCCAGCAATCGCGCATACGCTGTCGCAACTTGCTCTCCGCGGCGTTGTCCTGTCCATGCCAAACCCTCTCGTCCGTAAGGCCGTCGGGCAAATACTGCTGCGGTGTAAAGTGGTCGGGATAGTCGTGCGGATATTTATATCCATCGTGATAGCCAAGGTCTTTCATCAGCTTTGTGGGCGCATTGCGCAAGTGCAACGGCACAGGCCGGTTGCCCGTTTTCCTCACCAAGTCCAACGCTGCGTCCACACCGAGATAGGCCGAATTGCTCTTGGCACTCGTGGCCAGATAGACAGTGGCCTCAGCCAGCGGTATGCGTCCTTCAGGCCAGCCGATTTTCGCCACTGCGTCAAACGCGGCGTTGGCCAGCAGCAGCGCGTTGGGGTTAGCCAGCCCTATGTCTTCAGCGGCGCTTATCACGAGTCGGCGCGCGATGAACTTCGGGTCCTCGCCTCCCTCAATCATGCGCGCCAGCCAATACAAGGCCGCGTCGGGGTCGCTGCCCCTGATACTCTTTATGAACGCCGATATTATGTCGTAGTGCATTTCGCCATCCTTGTCATAGGCCAGAGGGTTTTGCTGCAGTCTGTCTTCCACGACGCTGTCTGTTATCAGCACACCGGGCGCCGGCGAGGCTTCCACCACGAGCTCCAATATGTTAAGCAGTTTCCGCGCGTCGCCGCCGCTGTAGCGCAGCAGTGCGTTTGTTTCCCTCAACTCTATGTCGCGTTTCGACAACTCCACGTCCGTCTTCACAGCCCGGTGCAACAGTTCCAACAAGTCGTCTTTCTCAAGCGGCTTGAGCACATACAGCTGGCAGCGCGACAGCAGCGGGCGTATCACTTCAAACGAGGGGTTCTCCGTGGTTGCCCCTATCAGCGTGACCACACCTTTCTCCACCGCGCCCAGCAGCGAGTCTTGTTGCGACTTGCTGAACCGATGAATCTCATCGATGAACAATATGGGCGACACCTCATTGAAAAAACGGCCATTGCGGGCTTTGTCTATGACATCGCGCACATCCTTGACACCGCTCGTAACAGCACTCAGAGTGTAAAAGGGCGTTTCAAACTTGCTGGCTATGATTTGTGCCAATGTGGTCTTTCCCACACCGGGAGGCCCCCACAGGATGAACGACGAGACGCGCCCCGCGTCAATCATCTTGCGCAGCACGGCATCCTTGCCTACCAAATGTTTCTGGCCCACGTATTCGTCAAGCGTCTTGGGCCTCATTCTCTCTGCTAATGGCTTTGACATAAAGCGTATGGAAGCTGACGGCAACACAATGAAAGACACCTGATCTTCCACCATCCGAATGCAACTTATCCAATTGCAAAGGTACGAATTAATGGCAAATAAAGTAAAGGCACAAATGAAAAAAAACAAAAAAGAGAACCGTGTCTCCGCAGTGCGGCACGTCCGTTGGCAAAACCGCGCCTAACATGCCTGCCGACATACTACAGCCATCAACAAGAGTGGTTCTCATGCGGGATGGGGCGCAGCCATTCCATCAGCACGACACGCAGCGTGCGCGCACAAGATGACGAGCGACGGAAGCCGGCAATAGGCATCAACACGGCAGTAAAAAATGCTTACAACATGGCCGGGCACAATGCGACATCTGCCGTTTCGCTTTCCAAAACGAGCCATTTCACCCTGCAATATGGGGCGTTTCACCCTGCAATACGGCCTGTTTTGGAAAGCAAAACGGCACATACAACGAACCTACTGACGCACAAGAGGTTGGGAAACACGACGCAGTGCGGGAAAGTTTAGGCCCGCACTGCGAAATATCTTTACAAAAAAAATCCGAAACAAATTGCGCAAACAACACGGCGCAACCGAAAAGCGGCAGCTCACATAACGTCTGCCACCTAACGGCATCGAACTACAGCGGTTTCGCCGTGCGCCCCGGCAAGCCCGCACTACACCATTGCAATCACAGGCTCTCACACTCCTTTATCCACAATTCGGCTGACGCATCGCTTGGCATCCGCCAGTCGCCGCGCGGACTCAGGCTGACGCTGCCCACCTTGGGGCCGTCGGGGAGGCACGAGCGCTTGAACTGCTGACTGAAAAAACGACGGAAGAACACAAGCAGCCAGTGCTTTATCGTGTCTTCGTCGTAGTGAGCCACCTCCGGATGCGAGCCGTTGAAGGCACGCTGCGCAAGCATATAGATTTTTGACGGGCGGAATCCGCACCGCATGAAGTAGTAAAGGAAGAAGTCATGCAGCTCGTATGGTCCAACAATGTTCTCAGTCTTTTGGCTTATGTTGCCCTGACTGTCAGCGGGTATCAGTTCCGGACTGATTGGCGTGTCGATGATGTCAAGCAATGTGGACTTCGATTTTTCGTCAACATCCGTCATGGCCACATAGTGCACGAGATAGCGTATGAGAGTCTTGGGAACGCCCGAATTGACACCATACATCGACATGTGGTCGCCATTGTATGTAGCCCAACCCAATGCAAGCTCGCTCAAATCGCCCGTGCCGACCACGATGGCTCCCAGCTGGTTTGCCAAGTCCATGAGTATCTGTGTGCGCTCGCGTGCCTGGCTGTTTTCGTATGTGGCGTCGTGTACGTCTATGTCATGGCCTATGTCGGCAAAGTGACGGGTGACGCTCTCGCCTATGCTGATTTCGCGTAGCGACACCCCCAACGACTGCATCAGGCTCACTGCGTTGGCATAGGTGCGTCCCGTGGTTCCAAAGCCGGGCATGGTGACACCCACTATGCCTTTACGGTCGAGGCCAAGGCGGTCGAAAGCCCGCACGCAAACCAGAAGCGCGAGTGTGGAGTCAAGCCCTCCACTGACGCCCACCACCACCTTTTTCCCCTTTATGTGGCTCAGGCGCTGGGCAAGTCCAAGCGTCTGTATGCTGAGTATCTCCTCGCAACTATCCGCCATGTCGTCGCTCGTGGGTATGAACGGGCGTGGGTTGACATCGCGCAAGAAGATGAAATCACGCTCTTCCACGGGCTTTGCGGTTATGACAGACGCCAAAGAGGAACGTGAAGCACTGACAAACGTGCTGTTTACCCGACGCTCTGCGCGCAACATCTCCACGTCGACCTGCGACACCACCAACTGAGGTTCGATAGAGAAGCGTTCCCCCTCGCACAACGAACGCCCGTTTTCGAAAATCATGGCGTTGCCGCCATAGACCACATCCTGACTGCTCTCGCCGAAGCCACAGCCCGAATAGACGTAGCCGCTGATGGCTCGCGCGCTCTGCTGGGCCACCAGTGCCCTAAGGTAGGCGTGCTTGCCTATCAGTTCGTTGCTGGCCGAAAGATTGAACACTATGTCTGCGCCGGCAAGAGCCAGATTGCTGCTTGGCGGCACAGGCGCCCACAGGTCTTCGCAAATCTCTATCCCGAACTTGACGCCATCGACGGTGGCGAACACCTTCGGCTCCGAAGACAAGGCCACGGTGTTGCCCGCCACGCACACTTCGATGTCGCCGATTATCCGTGAGGAGGCAAACCAACGCTTCTCGTAGAACTCGTTGTAGTTTGGCAAGTATGTTTTCGGAACGATGCCGAGCAAGCATCCTTTCTGCACGACAGCCGCGCAATTAAGCAACATGCCGTCGGCTGTCACCGGCAAGCCAACGATGGAAATGACATCAAGTTTCCGGGTGAAGTCGAGCAGGCGCATCAAAGCCTCATCAGCCTTGTCCAACAGCAGTTGCTCGCGGAACAAGTCCTGGCAGGAATAGCCGGTGACGCACAACTCCGGAAAGCACAGCACTTCCACTCCCCTGCCCTCGGCGCGGGCTATCTGGCATTCGATGGCCCGCAGATTGAACTCAATGTCGGCCACTTTCACGGCAGGCACTGCGGCCGCCACTGTAACAAATCCCTGTTTCATGGCAGTTATCTTATTGTCACCAAGGTAGCTCCATAGCCATATTCGCGGAATGAGGCATCCTGGTAAAGGCAAGACTTGAAACGATAGCGCAGGTCGTTGACAATGGCATGGCGCAACACGCCCTCTCCCTTGCCGTGGATGAACACTATTTTCTTGCCTTTCTGGCTTTCATACTGTTTGATGGTCTTGCGAAACACTTCTACCTGGTAGTTTAGTATGTCGCCGGCCGACATGCCGGCTGTGGTGTCCAGCAGTTCGCTCGCATGAAGGTCCACCACCAACGGGGCGTTCTTGTCTTCTGCAGCGGCGTGAGGCTGCTTGGCCGATTTGGAACGGATGTCGGCAGCGGCCTTGTCCATCATTCCCTCCATCAGTCGTTCGGCATCAATGGAAAGCGGGCGCAAGGTCTTGTCGTTTTCCACAATCGGATATATCAACGCCTGCTGCTCAAAGAAGTCGTTGTCTTGGAAAGTATGAAGCTTGTAAAACTTAACAGGGTCTATGCGCAGTTGCACGCTGACAGTGGGCTTCAGCTCAAACGCCTTGCCGCGCTTGTAGGCCATTACTTGCAGGCAGACATGCCCCAAGTCATTCAGGTCGTCGCGCCCAAACTCCTCGACGAACAGCTTCGTGTTTGGCTCCACCTCTTCTGTGGAATGCAGCTTCCAACTTGCGCCTTCAGCGACAAAATAAGCATAGCGCATGTAATAATTGCTGTCGTTGACGAAATATGTCTCGAAGCGCGATGACGTGATGGCCTTCAAGTCAATGGGCACAAAGGCGAGGTAAGCGCTGAGCCGGTCGCCGCCCTTGCGCTCTTCGGCCGGAGCCTTGAAAGCCACGGGCTTGTCCGCCGGTTCATTGGAATCATCGTCATCAGCCGCAGCCGGTTTGCCTTTTGCCTTGTTTTCCACCATTCGGCGCGTACTGTAGTCCTCATCTCCCACGACTATCACGTCGTTGACGTTCATCGGTATCCGGAAGCCGTCTCCATCTTCAACAAGCACGATGCCCTTTCCTTGGAATCCGGCCACCGTGCCTCCGCCCACCTCGCTCAAAAAGCGCACTTTGTCTCCTATTTTCATATATGCTTATGGTATTAACAACGAACTGTCGCCATAGCTCAAGAACCTGAAGTCGCGAGCCAAGGCGTAATCATATATCTTGCGCCAATCGCCATTTACGAACGCGCTCACCAGCAGCAGCAACGTGCTTTGGGGCTGATGGAAATTGGTCACAAGCATGTTCACTATCTTGTAATCATATCCGGGGGCTATCATTATTTGCGTGCTTGCGTGCAAGGCCGCAAGATTGTTGCGGTCAAGGTAAGCGGCCACATGCCCTATGGCTTCCATGGGCGACAGGGTGGCCTCCACTACGTATGGCTCCCACTGGCCCACATGGAGTTGCTCTTCCGCAAGCTCGGGGCAAGCGGAAAGCCGAAGCCCTATGTAATAGAGACTTTCGAGCGTGCGCACACTCGTGGTGCCTACGGCAATGGCGTGTGCTCCGTGTGACATAAGCCGCTCGAGTGTCTCGCGGCGCACGCTTATATATTCGGAGTGCATCTCATGCCCCTCTATCTCCACACTCTTCACCGGCTTAAATGTGCCGGCACCAACATGCAACGTAAGCTCCTCGCGCTCTATGCCTGCGGCATCAATGGCGGCAAGCACTTCGTCGGTGAAATGCAGTCCGGCCGTAGGCGCCGCCACGCTGCCCTTTATTTTTGAATAGACCGTCTGGTAAGTCGTATTGTCGCTCGCCACGGCGGCACGGTTGAGATACGGCGGGATGGGCAGCTCGCCCACGGCGTCGAGCAAATCCGCAAACGAAACGACAGTGTCGTCCCATCGGAAGTTTACCGTGTGGCTAGTGCCATGAGCGTCGCCACGCGAGGCAACAAGCGTAATCCGACGCTTACCGACCACCACCTCGCGCTTCAGCTCCCCGTCTTTCCACTTCTTCATATTGCCTATGAGACACTGCCACGAGCATTGCCCAACGGCTTGGAACATTTGTTCGTAGTCTGCCGGGGCGGCCGGCTCGAGCAAGAACACTTCCACCAAAGCTCCGGTGGCCTTGCGAAAATGGATGCGCGCCTGAATGACTTTAGTGTTGTTGAATACCATCAACGCTCCCGAGGGAAGATAGCGCGGCAGGTTGAAAAAAACGTCTTCGCAGACTTCACCGTGGTTGTAGACAAGCAGTTTGGAATGGTCGCGCTCCGCCACGGGGAACTTCGCTATCCGCCATTCAGGCAGGGGGTAATCATAATCACTGATATGAATATGCTTGGTTTCCATAATCTCAGAATCTAAGATGCAGGCCGAAGCCTCCAGCTATGCCATTGACAAACAGGCGCGCACTAAGGTATAGACTAACGTAAGTGACAAGACCAACATCACAACGTGTACATCCGAATGCTGGTAGCCCGTGGACGTATATTGGGAAGAAATGAAATTCATGCCGCATTTAAGCCTGCTGTCCATCTTACAGTAAACATAATATACCGTACTACCGACGATGCCGCCCCACAACAAACCACACAAAATGTCGCCGGGGTAATGCACGCCAAGGTAAACGCGCGTCCAGCAATTAACCAAAGACCACGTAACCAATGCCACTGACAGCAGCCGACTGCGCACAAGCAGGCAAAAGAACATCGCGATGCTGAACGTGTTGGCCGCGTGGGCGGAGAAAAAGCCATACTTGCCTCCATAATAACCATCCACCACATCCACCAACATGCCGATGTCTGGATCGTGGGTTGGGCGTAACCTTGCGACCATCGGCTTCACCAACATGTCATCGACAGTGCCCGCAAACAGCACGCAAGCGGCTGAACAACCGAGGATTAGCAATATCTGACGCATGTTTTCATTGTTTTTCAACACGAGATAAAACAACGCCACATACAACGGAATCCACGTGGATGCCGTCGTCAACGACATTGCCAACCCATCGAGGAACAACGAGTCACTGCCGTTGAGCATCAGCAAGAGTTTCTTGTCGGCTTGTATGATAGGCCCAAGGTCCATTATATTAAATGATTTCTATTTTTGAAGTCTCTATCCACCCTTCCTTTCCGTCGGCAACCTTTATCTCTTTCCATTCTTTCATGCTGCCGTCTATTATCTCCACCTTGGTGCCTTCGTGGAGTATAAACAAGTCGGTGCCGCTCTTGGACGGCGTGCTCTTCACAGGAACTACAGACGATATTATTATGGCACTGTTGCGATTGAAAAGCTCCTGCTTATGCTGATACGCAAAAATATTGGACACTATGAATACGACGATAAACGCCAATCCGCCAAAGAAACCGAACTTGCGCATCCACACCTTGCCGGCAAACAGGTAGACGAGAGCCAACACAATGGCCAGTCCAAACGCGACAAGCGACGTGCGCGCCCAACCGTCTACGCTCATGATGTTGACCAAAGAATGATACCACGTAACGAAAAACAATTCCGGTTCTGGCGTAATCTTATCGATGGTCTTAGCCCGCGCCATCTGCAAGTTGAACCTGATGTCTCTGTCGCCCGGCGACAAAAGCAAGGCGCGTTCATAATTGAGCACCGCCTTCGTTATGTTGTCAGTGCGATAATAGGCGTTGCCAAGATTGTAATACAACTCGGCGCTTATCCCCCCTTGCAGCAGTTCTTCGTAATCTTTAATTGCCTGCTGATATTGCTGGCGCGCGTATGCGCTGTCTGCATTGGCCTTCGTTATGGCATCCGCCGACATTGGCAGAAGCATAAGCATCAACAACAAACATGAAACCTTGCCTGCCTTGCTTTGTTTCCGTTTCTTCATCGTCTCCTCTATGCGCATGATTGCAGTCATTGCGGCTTCAAAAGTCTTGTTCATATTACCTTTCACGTCTCCCGGAGCGTAACGCTCAAACTCACATTCATCCAGCGCACTGATAAAGAGGCCTATCGTATCTTCGTCCACATTACGCTCAGCCAGACGCTGGCTGATATTATCGCGCGACAACTTTTCAACCGACATACTGAGCTTGTCGCCCACATATCCCCACAAGGCTCGCAACACTTCGTCATAGAAAGGTGAAGCCTTGCCTTCAAACATAAGGCGGCTGGCTTTCTTCAGACGTCCCGTGGCAACCTTGTTGGCTTTCTTCCCACGGGTAATGTCTATATTAGCATTGGCCATGGCACGCTGACGGAACACAATAAACAGCGAGATGAAAATGGCGGCCAGCAACAGCATAGAAACCCAATAGGCCACCGAGCCAAAGAAAGAATCATCGATGGAACGCAGCTTGGCTTCGCCTGTCTTTATGTACCGTATGTCTTTGTTAAGCTGCTCCAGTTCCTCCTGACCGGAATAATTGGTGACAGTGCCGCTGCCTGAGCCTTTGGCAACGTTAAGAGTAAAGGCTTGCGTCTTTACCGTCTTATACGTATCGTCGCCCGTGTCATAATACACAAACTCCACAGGCGGTATCTCATAGGTGCCGGGATGGCGAGGCACCGCCAGGAAATCATATATCATGTTACCCTCCACGCCGTTGGTTGTCAGCTTGGTCTTATCGGTAACCTTGGCGTCGTATGTGTCAAAATCCTTGGGGAAGTCTACCACCGGCTTCTTAATTAGCTTCAAGTTGCCACATCCATTCACGATGACACGCAACGTAACGGGATTGTTGGCCTTTATCTCTGTCTTGTCAAGTTGTGCGGAAATACTGAAACTGCCCACTCCGCCAGAAAAATTGGCAGGGCGCGTCGGAAGCGGATCTACCTCTATCGTAAGCCCCGGAGCATTTATTTTCTTCTTCACTTCCACATATCCTGACCCCCCATTGAAGAAAGCCTCAAACGGATCCACATCACGATTCTGCTGGATTACCACCCCATCGAAAGTGATGCTCGGTATTTCCAACTTTCCTGTTATCTGCGGGAACATGACATATTGGCTCCACGTGACAGTGCGGTATGGCCGCCCATTGAGCATCTCAACCTTGTAACTCTTCTGTTGCGGCAACTGAATCTCCTGCGTATGGAAGCCTTTCAAATCGGGCATCTTGCCCGTAAGTTGCGTCAAATCGACGAGAGTGTAGACCTTGTAAGTGAGCAATATTGGCTCTTGCTCATGGACACGGCGCTTATTGGCGCTCACTCTTATGAACAAATCGGAGCCGGAAATGTTTGAGCCGGCAGCGCGCATCGACGAACCGCCTTGATTCTGCTGCCCTTGTTGCCCCTGTCCGCCAGAACGTGCCGTTCCACTGACAGTTATCTTCAACTCGTTTGAAGTTATGTTTTTGCCTCCCGCCACTATGTGCGCAGCCGGTATCGTAAACGTGCCATTCTTGTTTGCGCATAATACATAGGTATATGTAATGGATGATGTGGAGCTGGTGTGCCCGTTCACCATCTGGAAGCTGGATTGCGATGACTTGCTTGGCCCCATCAACACTTCAAGTTCTGCCGGTATTTTCCCGACAGTGAAGCCACTCACATTTTGCGTGTTGACAGTATAAGTGAGGCGGAACTGCTCCCCAACAGCCACTGCAGATGGAGCGTCTGCCACCAAACTTTGGGCCGCCACCGCCAAAACAATCATACAAAAAGACAATGATATGAATGCTCTTCTCATAATTGCGTCACCAATTTTTCTGTAATTTTCGTGAGCTTGGCTGCTGCATGGCTTTCCTCATGCGGTCTTGCGTGTCCTTTTCTTGCTGGATTGCCGCATTCAATAGCTGCTCGGCATTGTCCTTGCTCATCTCGTCTTTATTCTGTTGCTGTTCTTGTTGCTCTTGGTTATCGTCCTTATCTTGCTTGTCCTTACTTTCATCCTGTTGTTGTTCTTTCTGATCTTGCTTGTCCTCGCCATTGCCGTTTTGGTCTTGTTGGTCTTTCGGCTGGTCCTTAAGCTGCTTCTTGCACAATTCAAGATTGTAGCGCGTCTCGTCATCCCGGGGGTTCAACCTCAAAGCGTCCTTATACGCTTCTATGGCTTCGGCAAACATCCGGTGACTTTGACACACCACGCCAATGTTGTGATATGCCTGCGCCTTGCGAAACGGATTGCTCTCCAGCTTGGCTGCGTTTTCATAAGAGCTTACAGCGGCGGAGTCTTTCTTTTGGGCGAACAGGGCATTGCCCAAGTTAAACATCGCCTGCGGGTTTTGTGGGTTTTTCTCTATGGCCTTTCGATATGACACTTCCGCATCGGCATAATTTCCCCCATGGAATTGTTTGTTGCCCTCACGGATATACTGGCGGTCTGTCTGAGCCACGGCCATTTCCCCCGTCACGATGCACAAGCCCACCAGGAGCAGCGTCCTTTTTTTTCTCGCAAACAGAGTCACACCCTTGAAAAGGACACTTTTTCTGTCAAGCAGGCACACTTCCAATATCATCAACAACAATGCTATGATGCCAAACGCCTGGAACTGTTCATCGTAATCGCTGTAAACCATACTGGAAGTCTCTTTCTTCGACAGCTTGCCAAGTTCCGAGTTAAGTTGTCCTTGGGCATTGCTATTATTGTCTACATGTATGTAAGCACCCCCTCCGGCTTCGGCAATCTGCTTGCACATTTCCTCATTCAAGCCAGACATCACCGTATTGCCCGTGTTGTCTTTCATATAATCACCCGTGCCGGAGATGGGAATTGGCGAACCGTTTGGCGAACCTACACCGAGCACATAGACTTTAATGCCTTTTTTCCTGGCTGCCGCCGCCGCTTCGAGGGCACCGCCCTCGTGATCCTCGCCGTCAGTAATCACTATTATGGCCTTGCCGATGTCCTGTTCTTGCGTGAAACTGTGCGTCGCCATGTCTATTGCCCTGGCGATGTCAGTCCCTTGCGTGGCTATCATTGACGGATCAATGTCGCTGAGGAACATCTTCGCAGACACATAATCACTGGTAATGGGCAACTGCACGAAAGCATCTCCAGCAAACACTATCAGCCCTACCTTGTCGTCCGTAAAGTTGTCAACGAGGTTTTCCACCATCATCTTGCTCCTGTCGAGCCTGCTTGGCTCCACATCCCGCGCATTCATGGAATTGCTGACATCCATTGCTATGATGGCCTCGATGCCCGTGCGCTTCTCCTGACTTATCTTGGTGCCCATTTGCGGGCGCGCCAAGACCACGATAAGCATTGCAAGGGCGGCTTCGAGCAGCCAGAACTTGGCGGCGGGCCTCCACCGCGACACATCCGGCGCCAACTCCTTGAACAATTCCAGGGAACAATGCCTGCGCAAACGCCGCCACTGCCTGCGCAAGAGCACAAACCGCACGACTGCCAGCAATGGAATCAGTGCCAACAAATACAGATATGATGGATCTTCAAACCTAAACATGATTCAATACTTTCTATCTCCTTACGGTATTCTCCTAAACACAGTTATTCTAAACAGCAACTCCAACAGGAGAGCCAAAGCCGCGATGGCCGCAAATGGCAGGAAATTGTCATACCGCCTGCTGAACTCTGTCACGTTCAGCTTCGACTTTTCAAGCTTGTCTATCTCCTTGTAAATATTGTGCAGCTCGCTTGTATTCGTGGCGCGATAGAAATCGCCGTTCGTGGCGGCGGCGATGTCTCCAAGCGTCTTAGTGTCTATTTCCACCGGGATGTTGACGTACTGCACGCCCCCGGCCACGGGCATCGGGTATGGCGCCACCTTGTTTGTGCCCACCCCTATGGTATAGACCCTTATGCCAAAGCTCTTCGCTATCTCTGCCGATGTCATCGGCGACAGGTCACCCATGTTGTTGCTTCCGTCAGTAAGCAATATCACCACCTTGCTTTTTGCCTTTGAATCTTTCAGCCTGCTGACGGCGTTGGCAAGCCCCATGCCAATGGCCGTGCCGTCTTGGATGAGCCCACGCGCGGCTATGTCGGTGCGCACGTTATGGAGCAGGTTAAGCAGCGAGGCGTGGTCAGTAGTCATGGGGCACTGTGTAAACGCCTCGCCGGCAAAAATGGTCAGTCCTATGTTGTCGTTAGGCCTGCCCGAAATGAATTCCGACGCCACCTGCTTGGCGGCCTCCAGCCTGTTCGGCTTCAAGTCTTCCGCCAGCATACTGGTAGAGACATCAATGGCCAACATTATGTCTATGCCTTCCACCGACTTGTTCTTCCACGAATTCTGTGTCTGCGGCCGCGCCAGGGTCACCACCAACATTGCGAAAGCCACCACTCTGAGAGCCACCTGCAACGGCATCAGCCTCACCTTCCAGCTTTTGGGCGCGTAACGGTAAGCGAACGTGTCGCTAATGCGCATGGTAGGCTCGCTCTTCTTCCTGTACATCAGATACCACAGCAAGTATGGTATTATGAGCAACAGCAGAAACAGGTATTCTTTATTGGCAAATTCCATGTTGACTTGAATTTATATCATCAGTTGGTACACAGCATACACAACGTAAACAAGTATGGCGGCACACACTGCGGCAATGATGCCGACAATGGCCTTCAGCATCCTTCGGGTTTTCACCGAGCGCACTTCCTCCACCGTCAGCTGCGGGCGCACCACCTCTTCGGTCGGCATGTTGTCCAGCTTGGTCTGGTTGATGAACTCGATGGCGTTGACAAGGTTCATGTCGTTTTCATTTATCAGCGTCGAATACTTCGCAAACTTCACGAGGTCTGCCGTCTGGAACAGGGCGCGCAGCTCGTCAAGAGCCGTGCGGTCTTCCACGGCCATCAGCCTGTCTATTATCTCGCTGCTGGTCATCTCCATTGCCCTGAAGCCATAGCGCTCCTCAATGTACTTGCGCAAGGTTTCGGTCAGCCGGGTGTAATATTCCTTCTGGTTCTCCGACTGAACCATCTTCTCCTCCTTGATGTGCTCAATCTCTTTCATGGCTTTCTGGTGCGGCAACAAGCGCTTTACCACCTTGATGGGGGCTATGATGGGCTTGCCGCTGCGCAGGCGCACATATATATAACAGCCCACCGCGCCGAGCAAGAGCATGATTACTCCGAGCCAGAACGGCAGCTTCCATTCTTCCCACGAGAATGGGTTGCCCTGCACGTCATGCGGGCCGAAAAACTTGTCCACGTTTGCCGTGTCCACCGGAACTTCCAACACTTTCAGCGCAAGGCTCTTGCTCTTGTACTCCTTTCCGCCCACTTTCACTGTGAAAGGTGGAAGATAGTAGAGATTGCCGTCAAAAGACGTCAGGGTGTAAACACGCTTATACGACGCCACGCCGCTGTCGATGCTTTCCTTCTGCGTGTCGGTGGTGGCGAGCACCTCAACCCCCGGCGTAACCATCTCCCGCGACTTAAAGACCGGGAAAGCCACATCGTCATCCTCACCCGCCGTGACGGTCAGCGTGACGTGCACCTGCTCGCCGATTAACATCTCGATTGAGTCGATGCGCGCCTCCACCGATACTTGGGCCGCAAGTGGCAAGGCCGCGAGCGCCAAAAATACAATGGACAGAATCTTCTTCATTTAAACCTAATTCTTTATGTTGGCTTGGCATGGCCGGCGCCGCATTCCAAGGCGCGTCAGCCACGCTTCTTGAACAGCAAGAGCAACGCCTTCACGAAATCTTCGCACGTGGCTATTGATATGTTGTCGACATTGCTTTTGTTGAATGTCCCATGCAACTCAGCCTGCCTGTTCGCCCAATATTCACTGTGAGCTTTGCGCAGGCGCTTGCTGCCCGTGTCAATATACTGTTCGAACCCCGTCTCCGCATCGACAATCTTCAGCAGTCCCACATCCGGCAACTCCTTGGCAAACGGGTCGTAGACCTGTATTGCCGCGATGTCGTGCTTACGGTTGCAGATGGTCAGCGACTGTTCAAAATCGTTGCGCACATAGAAATCGCTCAGCACAAACGCCGTACACCTGCGCTTTATGACGCTCGACAAAAATTCCAATGCCACGTTCAAGTCGGTCTTCTTGCTCTCGCCATGGAAATCGAGCATTTCGCGGATGATGTAGAGGATGTGCTTGCGCCCTTTCTTCGGCGGAATGTACTTCTCAATCTTGTCCGAGAAGAAAATCACCCCCGTCTTGTCATTGTTCTGTATGGCACTGAAAGCGAGGGTGGCGGCTATCTCCGTAACCATGTCACGCTTCATCTGCCGCCGCGTGCCAAAGTCAAGCGATCCGCTGACATCCACGAGCAACATCACGGTCAGCTCGCGTTCCTCCTCAAACACCTTGACATAGGGGCGGTTGAAACGCGCGGTCACATTCCAATCTATGTCACGCACGTCATCGCCGAACTGGTAGTCGCGCACTTCGCTGAAAGCCATGCCGCGCCCCTTGAAAGCCGAATGATACTGGCCGGCAAAGATGTTGGAGCTAAGCCCGCGGGCCTTTATCTCTATCTTGCGTACCTTCTTGATTATATCTTGGGCTTCCATATCATGGCACTTCCACCTTATTTATTATCTTGCTTATTATTTCCTCGCTCGTGACGTTGCTCGCCTCGGCCTCGTAGGTAAGCCCTATGCGGTGGCGGAGCACATCGTGGGCTATGGCCCTAACGTCTTCGGGCACCACATAGCCGCGACGCTTTATGAACGCATAGGCGCGCGACGCCTTGGCCAGGCTGATGCTTGCGCGGGGGCTTCCGCCAAAGGCTATCATGTCCTTCAACTCTTTCAGTCCGTAACGTTCCGGATAGCGCGTCGCAAACACGATGTCGGCTATGTATTGCTCTATCTTTTCGTCAATGTACACTTCACGCACCACGCTGCGCGCTGCCAATATCTCAGACTCCGTAGTCACCGGATGCACTTCAGGCAGGCCGCCGACTATGTTTTCCCTTATAATCTTCTTCTCCTCATCAATGGTGGGATAGCTTATCACCACTTTCAGCATGAAACGGTCCACCTGCGCCTCTGGCAGCGGATATGTGCCCTCTTGCTCTATCGGGTTCTGCGTGGCCATCACGAGAAACAGCCCCGGCAGGCCGAATGTCTCGCGGCCTATCGTCACCTGCTTTTCCTGCATGGCCTCAAGCAACGCGCTCTGCACCTTGGCCGGCGCACGGTTTATTTCATCCGCCAGCACAAAGTTGGCGAACACAGGACCTTTCTGCACCTGGAACCTTTCATCCTTCTGTGAATATATCATGGTGCCTATCACGTCGGCAGGCAACAAGTCCGGCGTAAACTGTATCCTATTGTAATCGGCATCCACAAGCTGCGCCAATGTCTTTATGGCCAATGTCTTGGCCAATCCGGGTACACCTTCAAGCAATATGTGGCCGTCACTGAGCAAACCTATGAGCAATGTGTCTACAAGATGTTTCTGACCGACTATTACCCTGTCCATACCCGAGGTCAGATTCGTAACAAATGCGCTTTGTTGTTCTATCCGCAAGTTAAGTTCACGGATATCAATAGCTTCTGCCATAATACTTGTTCTCTTAGTTTGTTTGTAATCTATGTCTCTAAAATTATGTGCAAAAGTACTCAATATGCAACTTATAACGGAATATATCCATCTAAATTATATTAAAAACATTTTTGTGGCATCGGATTTTAAGAAAGTTTTCAGAATGCGCCAAAGTACATGCCGACACTGCGGCCGACAGGCATCACCGCGAAGAGGTTGACCGAGCCACTGCCATGCCGCCCGGCCATCAATCCCCGCGCCAAAATCATGGCGCGCACCCCCGCCGCCGGCCACATACCGCACAGCCCGCCCACGCACTTATTCCGGTTGACGTCTCCACACTTCTTACCAATACCAAATGTCTTCGTCTCCCACAAGTGGATGCCTTGGATGGCACCAAAGAAATCATTGCCGCAGGAACAGGCCGCGCCCGAGCCGACGATAACCGCGCGATGCATGGGCGTAAAGAATGTTTACAAACCAGAGGGGCATTGTGCCGCGGCAGCCGATTCATCTTGCGAAACAGGCCGTTTCGGACTGTAAAATGGCCTGTTTCGCCCTCCAAAACGAGCCGTTTCACAACCTAAAACAGCGCATCCAGCAAACCACCTGGACATCAAATACTTACAGCACCCATCAAAAAACATTGGCAAGATTGCGCGCTTTGCGAAATATTTTTACAAAATTACAGATTTCCGCAGCAAGCTCCAACACGCCGGCAGCCGGAAACTGCTCGTAGGGAGCCGCACCGACATCGTAAATTTTAATGTACGAATCAATCAACGCAGTCGGACGACGATTGGCCATGCTTAACAAGAACAATTGGCTTTACCTAATAAAACACGCATTTTGGACGAATTTCCACATAAAACAAACATTAAAATAATTTTTCGTACCTAACAAACAAAAAATCCACCACCCGCAAACGCATTTATAATAACTTTGCGATACATTTCTTTACGAATGCTAAAAACAACCGCAAAGGCAAAAGCCATGCATCTCATCCATTATGTGCCACAAACGAGCCGGGCTGGAAAAAATATACAAGCCGTCACTTTAAAAATCAGACGCGACAACCATGCCGATAACTTTACAATCAACCAAGGGCACAGGAAAGGCACTTGACGCACCGCAGCGACCTATATAAAAATAACAAAAAACCTGATATGAAAGATTTCAAACACATTGGAAAGCCAATATGTATATTATTGCTTTCATGCCTGCTGTTACCTGCCTGCTCGGACATGAACGAGTATTTCGAGACGCCCGATTGGATTGGCGGCTCCATCTACCAGACGCTTCAGGACGACGGAAACTACAGCATTTTCTTGCAAGGGGTGGACATCGCCAACTACCAGCCCATCGTGAACGGAAAGTCCATACTCACCGTCATGGCTCCCGACGACAACGCCATGACGCAATATCTTCAAGATAATTACGGCACCACCGACATAACCCAAGTGGATCCGGACGAGGTGTCAAAACTGATAGGATTCCACATCTTGTACTATTCATTTGACAAAAACAAACTCATCAACTTCCGCCCGGAAGAAGGCGACGGAGCCACAGAAGAGGAGAAGAATCTCAACGCAGGCCTCTATTACAAGTTCCGCACGCGCAGCCAAGATGCCCTCACCACGGCCTATGACGCCACACGCAGGCGCAATGTGCAGGTGTATCACAACGAGCGCCTGATGCCAGTATTCTCTTACCGCATGTTCCAGACAAAAAACATTGATGCCAAGGAAAACTACGAATACTTCTACCCGGAGACAGGATGGCAGGGCGACGATGGCTTCAACGTGGTCAACGCCGCCGTCACGGAATACGAACAAATTGCCCGCAACGGATATATATATAAGGTGGACAGAGTATTGACACCCCTGGAAACCATCTACAATGAGTTGAACAACGCGGGCAAGTACACTCGCATACTCGACCTCTACGACCGAAGCGAATACTACTATTACGACGGCGACGCCACGCTCGAGATGGCCGCCAGCGACTCGCTGTTCAAACACTACCACTATTCCCCGCTCGTAAACATAGACAGCGAATGGGGTGACGTGACAAGCTATACCGAAATATCAACGCTCTCCTCGCAGGCATTCACCATCTTTGCGCCCACAGACCAGGCATTTCAGGACTTTTTCGACGAGTACTGGCGCGAGGGTGGCTACTCCTCGCTCGACGAGATAGACTCCGTAACCATGCTTGAAATCATGCAAAGCTGCGTAATATCCTCATCGATTGTATTTCCAAGCGAGGTGGAAAAAGGCACAGTGGTCAACATATCGGGTGAAGTGGTGGGGGTCAACACCGACGAAGTGGCCCAGGAAGACCGCATAATGTGCTCGAACGGCGTGCTGTACGGTTGCTCGGTGCTCACCCCACCGGCACGGTTCCGCGCCGTCACCGGCCCCGCATACCAATACAAGGACTTCAGCAACTTCAACGAAATGCTGAGCAACTCGGGCATGGCATCAACACTCGTGACCGACGCCGTGCGCTACGCCATGCTATACCCAACCAACGAACAGCTCTACAACAATGCCGGCATACAGCGTGTCGATGGCACGCTCGTGTCGTCGACAGCGCCTAACGGCATGAGCACCTCCACGCAGACGGCCTACATAAACGCACACGTGGTGCAACCAATAGACAATGACACCCAAATGCCAACGACAGGCACGAAAGTGATGCCCACGCTGACAGCAGACTTCAAGATGTACTGGTACGTAAAAGACGGCAAAATAACCAACAGCATACTGCACAACGGCCGTCTGAAATACGCCGACAACACAACCACCGATGACCAGATATGGGCAGACTTCGAGCCGCTGGGCTACCGAGGCGACATTGACGGATGGACCAACGGCCACGCCTACACCTACGAGAACATCCTATTCCCGGGCGACTATTCGGCAGTGAACAACAGCAGCCTCGTCAGGCTGATGACCAACACCCGCTTTGACACGACGACGGAATTCTTCGGATGGATAAACCTCCTGAACAAGGCCAGCCTGATAAACATTTCCGGCGGAACGCTCACCAGTGAGCTGACGCTCGAGAGTTGCTTCACATTCATCCCGACCACCGAGGCACTGGAATCCGCCATCGTGGCCGGCCGCGTGCCCGGTGTCAACGCCAATGGAGCCGCCGTGGGCGATGCCTCATTCTTCGACATCGCAGAGATAACCGACCGTGACGCGCTGATAGACTACCTGAAACTCTACTTCATACCTCTGTCAAGTGCCACATTCAGCAACTATCCCTATCTGGACTGGGGCGAGAACACCACCGACTACGGCGGACTGACGACGCTGCAGCAATATGTGGAGACGCAAAACGGCAACCAAATAATCATAGCAACAAAAATGAACATCTATGACGACGGCTCGTCACTTTACATAACAATAATTGACCCCGACACAGGCGTAGAAGGACAGCGCGTAAAGGTATCGGGCAGCTACGATTATTTCCCTTTCATATTCGAGGACGGAGGAGCCCATTTCATAGAGGACGTATTCTGAACATAGCCACAAGTCACCCATTTTTACAATCGAACACATCATGAACAAAATAAAATACATATTTGCAACGCTGCTGCTCTGCATCGTCCAGCAAGCAAGCGCACAAAAAACGGTGTCCGGAACAGTGACCGAAGATTTCGGAGGCAGCGCAGAACCATGCATAGGCGTAAACGTCACGTTCCAGAACGCCCAGAAGCGCATCATCACCGGCACGGTCACAGACTTCAACGGCAAGTACTCTCTGAAAGTGCCGGAAGACGAAAAGGGAACGCTTACGGTGGTATTCTCTTACATCGGCATGAAGACGCAATCCTTCAAGTACACGGGACAGCCCACCATCAACGTGCAGATGAGCAGCAACGCCACCGAGATAAAGGAGGTGACGGTGCAAGGCTCACGCGGCAGCCGCAACGAGATGGGCGTAACGCAAAGGCAGATGGCGTTTGCCACCCAGAAGATAAACATGGATGAAATTACCGCCGTGTCGCCTGTGACCTCAATCGAGGAAGCCCTGCAAGGACAGCTTGGAGGCGTGGACATCATCGCTTCCGGCGACCCCGGGGCGAAGAGCAGCATCCGCATCCGCGGCACCGCCACCTTGAACTCCAGCGCAGACCCGCTCATTGTCATAAACGGCGTGCCCTACTCCACCGACATCGATGACTCTTTCGACTTCAACACAGCCAGCCAAGAAGACTTCGCCCAGATGCTCAGCCTAAACCCCAACGACATAGAGAGCATCGAGGTGCTCAAGGACGCGGCCTCGACAGCCGTATATGGAACGGGCGGCGCAAATGGCGTGCTGCTAATAACCACGAAGAAAGGCGCGATGGGCAAGACGCGCTTCTCGTTCTCCACAAAGAACTCTTTCAAGTTTGAACCCGAGTCGATGCCCATGCTGAGCGGCAACGACTACGTGGCATACATACAAGACGCCATCTGGAACGCAGCCAACGCACGCGGACTGAGCGGACAGAGCGGCTTGCTCGAATACCTCTTCGACACACCGGAAATAGGCTACGACCCAGACTGGCGCTATTTCGACGAATACAACCAAGACATCGACTGGCTGTCTTACATCACCAAGAACGCCTTCACCACCGACAACAGCTTCTCAATGTCGGGCGGCGGCGAGAAAGCCACTTACCGCTACTCGCTGTCATACCTGAGCGAAGGCGGCACGACGGTGGGCACAGGGCTGACCCGTTTCAACACCAGCCTCGACGTGGGATACCGCTTCTCAGATAAGATAACCGTAAATGCGGAATACACGTACTCCGACTCCAAGAAAAAGACACCATGGAGCGACAACCTGCGCGCCGAGGCCTTGCGGAAGATGCCCAACAAGAGCCCTTACTACATCAACGACGCCACCGGCGAGATGACCGGCACATACTTCACACGCCAAAACGAGGAAGAGTTCCAGGGCGCATTCAGCAGCGACGATGATGGCGACGATGCGGAAAACTTCCACCCCATAATCATGGCGGAAGACAGCTACCGCAACCTGCGCACGCGAGAGCAGAAGATGACGGTGCGGGGCAACTACTACCCCATCGAGCACTTGCAGTTCAACGGCTACGTGTCAATGAAATACAAGACGCAGCGCACTGACGCTTTCTTGCCGCAAACAGCCACCGGCGTAACCGTAGAAAGCGAGTTTGCCAACCGTGCCACCAACTCGTACACGAACAATTTCTCGCTCCAGACAGAAATTAAGGGAATGTACACCAACGCATGGAATGACGACATGCACCAGTTCACGGCGACTGCCATCTGGCGGACATCGCAGAGCCGCAGCTCAACATCGTCGGCAACGACCTACAACGTGGGGTCGGCAAGCCTCGCCGACCCGGCCTCCGGCAGCGGCATACTGCTCGAACAAGGCTCGGGCATATCGGAGACGCGCAAGCTCTCCGGCATAGCCAGCGTGGTTTACACCCTGCTCGACCGCTACACCATCAACGGCACGCTCAATTACGAGGGCAACTCAAGCATAAGCCGCGCCCACCGCTGGGGCATATTCCCCGCCGTCGGCATATCATGGCAATTCGCCGACGAGTCGTTCATGGACTGGTCGAATGATGTGGTGTCAGAATGGAAATGGCGCGTGAGCTATGGCGAAAGCGGGAACACGCCCAGCGGCACCTCGCCCTACGTGGGCACTTACGTGTCGCAGGGGTCGTACATGACTGGCAACGCAGTTGCCATCAGCACCATCCAACTGAACAGCCTGAAATGGGAACGGTCGGCAGAGTGGAACATCGGCTTCGACTTCAACCTATGGGAAAACACGCTGACGGGGTCGTTTGACTACTACTACAAGAAGACCACTGACCTGCTGCAGCGGAGCTACGCCCTACCAAGCTCTACGGGTCTGTCGAGCAGCAACGTACTCAAATACTTCAACGCAGGCGAGCTGCTCAACAAGGGAGTGGAATTCCGCTTCGACTGGCAAGCCATCAACGGCAAGGACTGGAAGCTGAAAGTGAACTTCAACATCAGCCACAACGAAAACGAAATACTAAGTATGCCCGGATATGCCGAAGAAAACTATACGCTTGACAACGGCGAATACGCACAGCGGATTATCAGCGGCACCTCCGTCGGCTCGTTCTTCGGCTTCAAGTACCTCGGCGTTTACCAGAACACGGAAGACACATACGCCAAGGATGCCGACGGCAACGTGATGTACGACCTGCAGGGCAACCCAATCATAATGTCAAACGGCGATTACCAGTGCTATCCCGGCGACGCCAAGTATGCCGACATCAACAATGACGGCAAGATAGACAAGAACGACATCGTGTATCTCGGCAACTACAACCCGCTGCTAAGCGGTGGCGGCGGCTTCAACCTGCGATACAAAGACTTGAGTCTCACGGTGTTCCTGCACTACCGCATAGGACAGAAAGTCATCAACAGGGCACGCATGAACGCAGAGTCGATGTACGGCTCCGACAACCAATCGACAGCCGTGCTTCGCCGCTGGCGCAACGAAGGCGACGACACAGACATACCACGCGCACTGTGGAACTACGGCCTCAACTACCTTGGCTCCGACCGATTCGTGGAAGACTGTTCGTTCGTGCGCCTCAAGACGCTCTCTCTCAGTTACAATCTGCCCAAGTCGTTCTGCCAGCACCTCGGCTTGACCTCGGCCAACGTGTTCATCACCGGATACGACCTGTTCACTTTCAGCAACTACACAGGACAAGACCCCGAAGTGACGTTGCCGTCAAACGTCACCGACCTGGCCTACGACGACGCGCAGACGCCACGCAGCCGCCGAGTGTCAATGGGCGTAACGATAAACTTCTAAAACAACAATACGAGTCATGAATGCATTCAAAACCATAATAACAGCAACGGCGGCGGCACTCTGCCTCACGGCCTGCAACGACTACCTCGACATAATGCCGGAAAACTCGTTGCCAACAGAAAACATGTGGAAATCGAAAAGCGACGTGGAATCGGCTCTCTTCGCCGGCTACTACCACCTGCGTGAAGCCATTACCAGCCACATAATTCCCTTGGGAGAGCTGAGGGCGGGATGCGTCAGGAGATATTCGTCAAACGACCTCGACAACTTCAACCTCAAGTCTACGAGCGGCAGCTATGTCGACTGGGGCACATTCTACAAAATAGTTACCGATGCCAATGGCGTGATAGACAACGCCGCCGGCGCGCGCAGCAAAGACGCCACATACACAGAGCAGGAAATGAACTCTCACCTCTGCGAGGCCTATTTCCTACGCGCATTGGCTTACTTCTACATAGTGCGCAACTGGCGCGATGCCCCACTGATAACATACTCGGTGGAAGATGACGGAGTAGACTTCTACGTGGCACAAAGCACCGAAGAAGAAATAATAGCGCAAATAAAAGAAGACTTGACAACGGCCATCGACCTTGGCGCGGCAAAAGAGTCGTTCGACACCACGTGGGAAACGAAAGGCCGTGCCACGATATGGTCCATATACGCGCTCATGGCCGACGTGTGCCTGTGGGACAGCGACTTCGACAACGCCATCACTTACGCCGACATGATACTCGAAAGTTCTTCGCCCTACGCCCCGCGCTTCTTGTCAACCGCATCACACACGAGCTGGTTCACCATCTTTAACCCGGGCAACAGCGACGAGTCTATATTCGAGCTCCAATACTCGAGCACCCTGACAAACGGCACGTCTTACCAGACCAACAGTCTGCCAACGCTCTTCTACAACGACAACACCACAACATACATGCTGTCATCGGCACTGACGCAAGAGCTGAACCAAGACGCACAGACAATCTATGCGAACTACAATGGCGACCAGGACATGTACGTAAGGACACGCTATGGCAGCTACGTGGCGCAAGAGAACTCAACCACCGGCTACGTATGGAAATATCTCGGCGGAACGACCATAACCGAGCCACGCACATCAAGCAACTACGACCCAAACTTCATCATCTACCGCGTTGCAGAGGTAATGCTGATGAAAGCCGAAGCATTGATAATGCGCAACATGGGCGGCAACATGGATGACAACGCAGAGGCCTTGGCCTTAGTGAACCAGATACGCACGCGCACCAACCTTGAAAACACGACAACCGGCTCTTCGTCTGACCTCATGACACTCATTGAGACAGTGCTGGACGAACGCCTGATGGAATTCATAGCCGAAGGAAAGGCTTGGTACGACATGCTTCGCGTGGGACGCTACACCGACCCCACCGGCGGCGTTGACTTCACGACAATATTCATCAACTATGTGGTGAATTACAATGAGTCTGCCGGAGAAAGCAGAATCAGATCCACACTGCTCGACAAGAACGCTTGGTATCTGCCCATAGACGACGATGAAATACTCAACAATCCATCTCTCGAGCAAAACCCTTATTACGATTAACATAAACGACATACGGCATGAAAAAGACAATATCATTAGCATTGGCGGCAACACTGCTCGCCACCACAGGATGCACAGACCCAAACGAGGGCAGTCTGTTCGTGCAGCCCACAAACGTGGAGTCTGAAATGTCCATGACCACCGTCTTGGAAAACTCGCCTGAGACATACTCCCTGTGGATTGAGATGCTGAAATACACCAATTACTACAACGGGATGAAAGACGCCAACGCCAACGCAACGGTGTTCTGCCCCAACAACAACGCCATAACTGAATTCCTTGCCGACCGCGATGTGTCGTCGATAGAGGAACTCGACGTGGAGTATGCACGCAAGGTTGTGCAGAGCCACATCATTGACTGGCAGGACAATGCCTCAACTCTGTCGGATTCCACTCTGGTGATTCTCGCGCAAGAGGGCAGCTACATCCCCGCGCAGAACCTGTTCAATCAATATCTCAACCTGAGCTATGGCTACCGGATAACCGATGTGGATGACAACGAGCTGACAGACGAAGTGTTTTGCCCAGACAGCATTTTCATCAACAACCAAGCCAAGTTAGGGCGTTTCGTCAGCACGACATGTTCCAACGGCTACATATACATGATGGACAATGTAATCATACCGAACGCCGAGACCATAGCTGAAAAGCTTGAATCGCTCGATGGCGACAACAACACTTTCAAGATTTTCGCCGATGCCATAAAGGCCGACCCGGAGATGTACCGAATAGCGACGTTGGAACGCGACACCACTATTGGCACAGGCGGCATCAACGTGGTCAACAACTATTATTACACCTGCTTCGCCGTGCCTGACTACATAATGAACGAAGCGGGAATCACTGACGTCGAGACACTGAAACAGTGGCTCGTTGACAACAGCGATGGTGAGGAAACCAATCCCGACAGTGCCCTCAACCACTATTTGAAGTATCATTTCATGACCACAGAATACACCATGGACGAGGTGTTCAACTTCAACGACTCGACAGAAACGCTCATCTATGACACACAATACACGGGACAAGCGTTCATAGTAAACCTCGTTGACGGTGATCGCATGATAAACAAAGACATACCGGTGCTGCGCAGCGACATAGAGGCCAGCAACGGACTCATAACAAAAGTTGGAGGCATCATGCCTGTCTACGAGCCCGAGCCTGTAAACGTCAAGTGGGATTTCCTCAACAGCTCTGACATCATATCCATAGTCAACAGCTGGGGGTCGGCCAATTACTACGGCAATGTGTTCACAAGTGCCTTGACTTCCAATGAACGCACGTTTGACCTAAGCGACGAATACTACGACGGCGAGTATGGCACACCGACATCATTCACCTACGAATACACAGCCACATCGGCGTCAACAAGAAACTACCGCCGCATAGGATTCGTGAAAGAAGCTTACGCTTCCGCCGCAGAAACCACCACGCCACGCCACGGCGGATACATGAACAACTATCTGGTGCTGAACCTCGGATATGCCGGATGGATAGAATTCAACACGCCCACAATCATCGCCGGGAACTACACGGTGGTGCTCCACTACATCAAGGATCCGATGCTCGCCAACTTGTTCACAACCGGAACTCTCGTACAGTTCAACATCGACAGCGATGGTGACAACTGGCAATCACTCAGTTACCTGTACCGCGGCGAAAGCGTAATGCCCCTCTACTCATCCATTGAAGAGACGCTATGGAGCAACGTGGAGTTTGACGGTTCCGCAACCCACAAGTTCAAGATAACCATGCGGGACATCAGCGCCAAGAACGAAAGCTACTACCACCTGCGCCTCGACTACGTGGAATTCATTCCTAACAACTAACGAATTAAAAACGCAAGACATGAATACAACATATAAAGCCCTCCCACTAATGCTGCTGGGGTGTCTCATGGCGACAGCCTGCTCTTCGGACTGGAACGACCACTACAACGAGCAGGCTATAACACTCGAAGAGGGCAGCGATGTAATCATAACAGAGAACAATGTCACCGACTATATCGGCTCTGCCTCTGACTTGACAATGATAAACGACATCCTCAACCGCAACGATGTCTATGACGAGACTTACACTGACGGACAGTACACTTTCATAGTATGCGATGACGCATCGTTCAACGAAGCCGCAATAACCGACGAATCCACATTCGCCAATCATTGCGTGTCGAACATCGGTGTCAACCCGGCGAAGCTCACCGATGGCTCAAACATAATGATGCGCTCCGGCAAAGCCATATGGGTGACCGAAAACGGCACAAAACTCGATGGCCTCACCATAACAAAGACCATAAAGGCGGCCAACGGCTACATTTACTATGTCAATGGAATACTGCCGGTAAGGCAGTCGGCTTATGAACTATTGCTGTCTCTCGGCGATGAGTACTCCATTTTCAAGGAGCTGGTTACAAGTTACGACTACGAGTATTTTGACAGAGAAAACAGTCAACCAACAGGCGTGACGGATGACGGTCGCGTTATCTACGACTCCGTGAAGACCATCAAGAACACTCTCATGGACAGATATGACGCCAATGGCACCGCCACATGGAACATGCGCAGCGAGAGCTATAGCACCACGATGTTCATCCCCAACAACGCTCTGATAGAAAACGCCTTGCAGGCCGCCATGGACAGCATACCGCTTTGGCTCAACCGCGAGGCCACCAGTGATGACCTCGAGAAGTTCGAGGAATGGATTGTAAAGGCCTGCTTTGCCGACCAATGGCTTGAAGTAGAGGATGTGAGCACGTCTGCATCCGACTTCGAATGCGTTGGGGGTTACCAGGAAATAATCGATGAAGCATCCGACCTTACCACCTACTCCGAGGTAGATGCTGCATGGTGGAGGCCATCAGTACAGAAGGTTGACGTTGACAACCCCGTCAACCTCAGCAATGGCATGGCATACTACTGCACCGAATTCAAAATACCAAACCACATCGTAATATATCGCGTAAAGTCGCGCCTTTATGAAATATGGAACAATTCCACCAGCGAACAGCACAGCACTTACTTCCGCTGGACAAACCTCAGCACTCCATACGTGGTCTATGACATGCAGAGCCAATTCGACCTCACCACAGAAGGAAGCACATCAACCACTTCATCGTGGCCCACGATATACTATCACTGTCTGTGCGCACTCCCATCAGAAGAGGCGATGGAAGACAATCTGTCGGTAAGCATCGAATACGACGGTCTAACGTGGAGTGACACCGACCAACAGATTCATGAATGCCACCTGCCTGCGGGCGAGTATTACTTGCGCATGGGCTTTAAGCACTCATTGCTCTACTCTCTCAGCATAGCTTTCAATGATGAATGGCTCATACAAGACATGAACATGCACGCGACGGGGTCAAACTACCATTTCGACCGCGGAGCAGCTTCCGAGGTTCCTCACTATGGCGATGATTATGAAATATCGTACCCCGAAGGCTTCGACGTCGATTACTGGCAAAGCTATAATGACAAGGCCATCGCCTACGACACCGACGGATATACCGTAGGCACTGTCACACTGCAACAGTCTGGAAACTTCAAGATACGCATCACGTCTAACGACCTTGCGAAGAACTACAAGACAGCCATGGACAGCGGCAGCAGCACCGCCACTTATACAAGCGGCGACAACGCCAACAACAGAGACGTCAACCAATTGGTGATGTACCACTGGTGCCTGCGCCCCACTCACAATAATTATTAATACGCCCCGAAATGAAAAAGACCAAGATACTCATTGCAGCACTGCTATTGGCAGCAACGGCTGCCGCGCAGAATGTGCAAATACGCTCACAGATTAAAAGCACCAACGGCGCGC
This sequence comes from uncultured Prevotella sp., assembly GCA_964554115.1. Lineage (GTDB taxonomy): Bacteria > Bacteroidota > Bacteroidia > Bacteroidales > Bacteroidaceae > Prevotella. Next base: position 47,663 of record CAZKMT010000001.1, on the reverse strand, counting down.
CTGTGGGCGGAGCCATCATAACAGTAGTCGGCGACAGTGCCACAGCCCTTTCCGACGAGAGAGGCCTGTTCCGCTTGTCCACCAACGTTGGCAAAGCCCTTGTCACCATCAAGGCCGAAGGCTACTATCCAAAAGAAATGTCACTCAGCTTCTTGAAAAAACTTTCGAACAAAGCGTCAAACACAATAACACTCGTGCCCTTGGATGAAACGCTGTACAGCGAATCGTGGAACACACCATACGGGAAAGCCGAAAACGGCAACAGCCCATCATCGTCAGTATCCATCGAATCCAAAGACTTCACAGAGAAACAAAACCTCGGAGCGGCCATGCGCGATGGCGCAGCGGGACTCCAAGTTATAGAGAAGAGCGGGATGCCAGGCGAAGGCTCCTACATCAACATACGCGGCATCCATTCTTTCGTGGCAGAAAACACCCCGCTGATAGTCATCAACGGAATTCCATATTTAGGCAACCAAGATGTATCAAGCGTCATCAATGGCTATTCACGAGACTTGCTCTTTGGCTACGACCCCAAGGACATACGCAGCGTCACCGTGCTCAAGGGAGCGGATGCAGCCATATATGGTTCGTTGGGCAGCAATGGGGTGATTCTCATAGAAACACAACAGGCCACATCCGACAACCTTGAGACGCGCATGTCTTTTTCCGGTTCATACGGATTCAACATACGCCGGTCAAGCCTGCCCGTGCTCAACTCTTCCCAGTACATTGACTACATGAAAGACATCGGGCTTACGCGCTATCCCACCATGGAGTCGCTGCTGTCCGACTACCCTTTCCTGCAAAACGGCAGTTACACCCAATCCTACCTCTTCAACGAAAACACCAACTGGATGAAAGACATCCAGAACACCGGTTTCACCACGGAAAACCTGTTTCGCGTAGAGGGAGGTGACGAGATTGCGAAATACAACATATCGTTTGGCTACACAGGCAACAATGGAACACTGCGCAACACCAACACCGACAGATACCACACCCTTATCAGTGCCGACGTTTTGGTAAGCCGCAATGTTGACATATTCACCAACGTAGGACTGTCGTACATAACAAGCAACTTACAAAACATGGGCATGACAGAGCAGACGAATCCCATACTCGCCGCATACCACAGCTTGCCGCTCATAAGTGCCTACCAAAAACAGTCTGACGGGTCCGTGCTCAGCGATTTGGCTTCCTATGACTTCTGGAACACTTCGTCAAACCCTCTCTACGACTACGACAACGTGAGCAATCCCATCGCGCTCGTCAACACAGTGGAAGCAAAGGACAAAATCTATGACGTGAACACACAGATAGGCCTCAACTTCCGCTGGAACGACTACCTGACACTGACCGGCATGGCCAACTTCTACTACAACTACACCGAAGAGACGCTCTTCGTGCCGGGCATGACAAGTTCAACCATTGTACCCCAGATATATGGCACAGCGCGCAACAAGGTGGCCAACGGCGTAATCACCCAAGACGTGATGACCTTTGCCCTGCAAGGACAGTACAGCCGCATCTTCAACCACGTCCACGCTCTCAACGCATTTGCATCGGCACGCATGATAATGAAAGACTACGAGACCGACATCTCCGAGGGCTACAACACTGCCAGCGATGACTACCAGACCATGGACAACACCCAAGACGAGAAGCTCACCTATGGTGATTTGGTGGAATGGAACTATCTTGGCTTCAGCATCCATGGCGACTACACATACAACAGCATAGTGCGCGGCTCTCTCGGACTGGCTGTCGACGGCACAAGTGCCTCCGGTGTCGATGCCCCACGCTGGGGATTCTTCCCATCCGCCGGCATCACACTCATGGTGGCCAACCTCGGTGTGTTGCCCTCATGGATAGACCGCTTCAATGTGTCCGTAGAAGGAAGCCTCAGTGGAAACAGCCGCTTTTCATCCAATTACGGCAAGAATTACTACATTGGAGGCAGTTTCACAATCGACAACAACACCATCGGCACTATCAACCGTTCCAACATGCCCAACACAAAGCTGGAATGGGAAAAGAAGACGCAGCTCGACGCGGGATTTGACCTCTCCATGTTCAGCAACCGTGTAAACGTGGGCTTCACCTACTTCGCAAACCATGCATACGACCTCCTGCTCAACAGCAACGTGTCGGCTGTCTATGGCTCATACGACTATTACGAGAATTGCGGTGTAATCAACACCCACGGCATCGAGGCTTCATTGCGCATCAATCCCTTGCACACCAAGGACTGGGACATCGTTGTGGCAGCAAACATAGCCACAGCAAACAGCACAATTAAGTCGCTCGGCAGCGCACAGAGCATGATCATAGAGTACACCGGCTACAACAACGATGATGCGGAAATGATAATGGCTGTCGGACAAAGTCCTTACGAGTTCTATGGATACCAGACCAACGGCATTTACAGCACCACGGCCGAGGCTGAAGAAGCCGGTCTGGTGAACAGCAGTGGCGATGCCTACCAAGCCGGCGACGTGCGTTTCGTCGACCAAAACAACGATGGAGTCATCAATGAGAATGACAAGGTGAGCCTCGGCAGCAACATGCCCGACTTCTACGGAGGCATCAACCTGTCAGTACGCTTCCGTCGGTTTGTGCTCGATGCCAACTTCGCTTATTCCGTCGGAGCAAAGGTTTACAACGCGACTCGCCGTGAGCTGGAATCGATGGACAACTTCTACAACCAGTCCACAGCCGTATTGAACCGCTGGCAGGTGGAGGGACAACAGACCTCAATGCCGCGCGCCAACTACGGCGACCCTCTCGGCAACAACATTTTCTCAGACCGGTGGATTGAAGACGGCGATTACCTGAAGCTGCGCAGTTTAAAGCTGTCGTACAACTTCGACATGCTGTTCCGCGTAATCCGATCCGGCAACGTTTACATTGCCGCAGAGAATCTATTCTCACTGACAAGCTACCTCGGAGCCGACCCGGAATTTGCTTACTCCAACTCAGAGCAACTCCGTGGCTTCGACTACGCGAAAGCATCTCTGCCCATAACGGTGAGATTGGGATTCAACATCAATTTCTAATTTGTGTCATCAAACAAGCATACAGATATGAAAATCAACAACATGATAGTGGCCATAAGCATGGTAGTGGCTTTAGCGGCATTCAACTCTTGTACCGACTATTTCGACACAGACCCTGGCAACATCATCAATGAAGAAGATTACATTGCCGAAGAAGACGAGATGTACAAAGGATTCCTCGGCATATTCAACCGCATGCAGGAAGCGGGTGACCAAGCCATTTTCCTCACCGACACGCGCGGCGCGCTCCTCGAGACCACCGACAACGCGCCAACAGAGCTGAAAGCCATCTACAACTATGAAGAGACAAACGGAAACAGCTACGCCGACCCCACCTGCTACTATGCCATTGTCGTGGCATGCAACGACTACATAGCGAAGATGGAAGAGTTCCACAAAAATGTGGGAGGCATGACCGAAATAGCCGAAGATAACTTCCCCGCCCTCATCAGCAGTGCCATACGCATAAAGGCGTGGGCTTATCTCATGCTCGGCAAGATATACGGCGAAGCCTATTGGTTCGACGATCCGCTCACCGAGAAGAAGCCACTCACCGATGCATCCGTGTTCACGCACTGCAACATGAAAGAACTGGCCGACCGCGCCATCGACCTGCTCGAAAACGGCATCACCATCGACGGCATCCGGATTTCCGGCGATTCCGACGTGGAATGGTTCAAGTGGCTCGACCCGGAATACCAGGACACCACACAATACCGCAACTGGGAATACCTGACGCCGCCAGCCATCATCCTCAATGCCGAATACCGCTCATGGCGCGCCAGCTACGTGGACGAGGAGGCCGCGCAGGCCGACTGGCAATGGATTCACGACAATCTGTTGCAGTTCACCTACGACTACATGACCGGTTCCACCGAACTGGCCACACCACGACTGTCGGGCGACCAAGGCTACAGCGACATATTCCAGCTCAACATGAAACTGCAGAGTGATGCCACCACCGCCTATTTCCAAATATTCTACAGCGAGGAGGCGAGCCTCAAGAGCCAGTTGCTCAGCACCATCATGTACGACTACGACCAGCACCAGTGCAACCGTCTCTTGCAGTACTTCTGCCCCGAATATCCCGATGCAGAATCATTCTACTTGCGCCCGTCGGAATATGGCATATCGCTCTACAACGAAGGAGACATACGCGGCCTCACACAAGGCTGGGTCATGAACACCCTCGGAGGCGAGACATGCGTCACAAAGTATTACTACGGCTACAACTTCACGTCGCGCACTTACCAATACCTCGAAGACAAGGACATTTACAAAATTGAGCCTGCAATACCTACATTCAGGGCGCACGACATCCACTACCTGCTTGCGGAGGCGGAAGTGCATCTGGGGCACTACGACCAGGCCAACGCCTTGCTCAACATGGGCCTGAGCACCGAGTTTTCAGACAAAGTGCTGCCATGGGAGACCGACCCCGCGTGGGACTACCGCTACACGCCGTGGGTAGAAGCCTCATCGGGAGGCTACGGCAACCTTGGCTTGGCTGGCACGGCCAACGGCACCACGCACTCCTTGCCACGCACCACCGACGCTGATTTCGCAAACTACACCGATGACCAGCTCAAGGAGATGTACGACTGGGCACTGGCCGACGAGCACATGAAAGAATACATCGCCGAGGGCAAGTCGTACAGCTACATGTGCAAGATTGCCGAGCGTTACTCCAACCCGTCTTACCGCAACGGCAGCCAAGAAAAAGCCCGCGACAGCATGGCCGTGCGCCTCGCCCCCAAATACGAGTCTACCGGCCGCCGGGCAATCGTGGAAAGCAAGATAAAGAGCACGGGATACTTCATCAACTGGCAACTCGAAGAAATCAGCGGAGACACCGATGAGACGGAAGAAACAGAAGATTAGGCAACCTTTATATGGGGCGACCCGCGCGGCCACAGACACAACAAGAGAAAACGAACCATAACCAACTTAAAATCGTAACACAATGAAAAAAATTACTTTATTAGCTTTATCAGCCATGATGCTGATGCCGGCGACATCGTACGCCGACAGCTGGGAAAGAGATGCTTCGAATCAAGAAGAGTTCGAGACAGCAATGAACCTCATCGGCTCCGGTGTCGATGGAGAGACCTACATCATCAATTGTACGTGGGATGCCAGCGTATCGGTCACGCCGGGACGCATACGCCCAACGATGACCAAAGGCACACTCATCGTAAGGAGTGACAAAACCGACTTCGACCAGATGCCGCAAATACAGCTTACCCTGCAGTGGAACGAAACCGACTGCCCCCAGGCAGAGGTGGGCCACCGCATGTCCATCATCTTTGAAAACATGAACATCATCGGCTCGGGGAGCTATTTCCTTGAGAACCGCCGCACGCTCTTTGCAGACACCATCGCCCTGCGTCACTGCGACATTCATGGACAGACTCGCTCCATAATCCGCTTCGACGGCGACAGCGGCGGAATCGAGGGGATAGAAGCTGCCGACATGCACATCCACTGCATAGAAATCAAGGAGTGCCGCCTGCACGGAACCGCCCAGGCGTCAGGCGACAACTGGTCTGTCATACGCACGTTCATGCCCGTAGACAACCTTTACATCCAAGACAACATGTTCTACGACATGCCCTACACCAAGTCTATTTGGGAGACACGCACCCCCGGTGACCTGCCGACCAACGTTTATTTCACCAACAACATGGTGATGCTTGCCCAAAACTCAACCCTCGCCACGAGTGGTTTTACAGTTCTGATGGCAGCCGACGACCTCGTGGCCGGTTCGCAGTTCTTCATCTACAACAACCTTTTCATCGGCCCGAAAGCCGGTTACACCATCTTGGTAGACGAGACGAGCACCCACAGCGACACCAAGATTACCAATGTTGAATCGGCCGTCGTCATGACAAACAGCAACGTGGTCGACGAAGACAGCTACACATCACTGTCTGAACTTGCCACTTATCTCAGCGAGGAGTGCGGCACGACGCTCATCCAACTGGGCAACGACAAGGCCCTTTCCGACTACGCCGACTTCTCGTGGGATACCGGCACGACATTCCAGGACGCATCCAACAACATGTACTACCTGCTCACCAGCAACCAGTGGTACACCGAAGGCTATAGCGACGGCATCGTAGGAGCATCCTACATAGGCCCGTCAATAGCCTACGTTGACGAGTTCCCGACAACAGCCGCCATCAACATCGACATCGACGGCCCGTCGTACATCACTTACAGCATATCTCCCGAAAAGGACGTCTACTACATCGGCGATGAAATTACCGTAACCCTCAACCCTCAGACCAACAAGTATCTTAACGATCTTAACACATTCACCGGCTGGAGCGACGGCAGCACCGAGCTGAGCCGCAGCTTCACCCTCGATGGCGACCTCAACCTCACGGCATCGTTCACCGAGAGAGAAGATGTGGTATCCGCATTCACCCTCAGCCGCATCACGTCAAACTCCAACCTCTCGTCATACGAAGCCGACATCTATCTCAACATGGATGAGAATTACAAGAGCGTGGCCTATGGCGTAGTAAACGACACCACAGAAGCCACAGGCAGCAAGGAACCGCCGTTCACCTATGTGAGCGGAACGTTCCAGACACGCCCCAACAAGTTCGGCGAGGACGCTACAGATGACCAGATGCCAATATTATCACGCCGCACATGGTCCGGAGCAAAGGAATATCAGCGCGACTATATCGTATTTGCCATCCCGACGACAGGCCTCAGCAACCTCCACTTCTCTTGCTATGTGGGCACTGACAACAACGCCGCAAAGGTGCAGAAGCTGGAGTTCTCTGCCGACAGCCTCACTTGGACCGAAATCGGCAGTGTGGAAATTGAGAACCTCACATGGGGCTACCTCACCGGCGACCTGCCCGAAGAGGCCAACGACAAAGAGAAAGTTTACGTGCGCGTAATTGGCGATGTTGACAGCGAGCCTGTATGTACGCCCGACGAGAGCGTGGGCATGATGGTCGACGGCCAGATTGTAGAAGACGTTTACCTGTCAATAGACGCTTTCGAATATGTTGGCAGCATCCTCATCACTGCCGACACAATCGGTGACACCGACGGCATATCCGAAGTGGTCAGCGAGGAGCAGCAGATTGATGAGAACGCCCCGATGTACAACCTCATGGGCATGAAAGTGGCCAAGGGCACCAAGGGCATCATCATCCAGAATGGCAAGAAGTTCGTCGTGAAGTAAACCACATTACCACGACATGACATCTATCGGGCAAGGCCGCGGGGTAAAGCTCCGCAGCCTTGCTCTTTCACTTCATATCTGTTGGATTATTTCATGCCCCAATACACGGAAACATAGAGACCAACATACAGCGAAGGCAAAAGGCAATGATGGCGGCGGCCGTCACAGCCGCCACACGCGACTCGCAGGCAATGCACATGAACGGAAAAACGTATTTTCCGCCTTTTATGGCAAAAATTAAGACATTGGTCAAAGAAAAAAATCTACCTTTGCGCTATCATAACACAAACCATAACAATATCAATAACGAAATCATTCATAAAATGAAATCAAGATTACTCACACTCGGTGCTATGTCACTTTTGCTCGGCGCGGCCTTTCCCGACAATGCACAGGCACAAAATGCCGAAAAGCAACTGGCCTTTCCCGGAGCGGAGGGCTTCGGACGTTACACCACCGGAGGGCGCGGCGGGGCCGTTTACCATGTCACCACTCTCGATGACACCGGCGAGGAAGGCTCTTTCCGCTGGGCCTGCAACCAAAGCGGCGCACGCACCATCGTCTTCGACGTGGCCGGCACCATCTACCTCACTTCCGAGTTGCGCCTTAGAAACGGCGACGTGACCATAGCCGGCCAAACAGCTCCCGGCGGAGGCATCTGCATAGCCGACTATCCGTTCACCATCAGTGCCGACAACGTAATCATACGCTACATGCGCTTCCGCTGCGGCAACCGCCATGTAGACCAACATGAGGGCGACGGCCTCGGCGGCATGGACAGGAAAGACATCATCATCGACCACTGCTCTGTCAGCTGGAGCGTAGACGAGTGCCTCTCCGTATATGGCAGCACCAACATCACCGTGCAGTGGTGCATAGCCTCGCAGAGCATGGTCAACGCCGGCCACTCCAAAGGTTCGCACGGCTATGGAGGCAACTGGGGAGGCAGCGGTGCTTCGTACCACCACAACCTGATGATTCACCACTCGTCGCGCACGCCACGCCTCGGCCCGCGTCCCGGCACCCAGACCGACGAGCGCATGGACATGCGCAACAACGTCATCTATAACTGGGGCGGCCAGGGATGCTATGGCGGCGAAGGCATGAATGTGAACATAGTAAACAATTACTATAAGCCCGGGCCGGCCACCGAGAACCGCGCCACCGGCTACCAGCAACGCATCGCCGGCATAGGCATCCGCACTTCCGAATACACCGAGCACGACAGCGACAGTCCCAACGACTGGGATGTCATGTGGCACGTGTGGGGAAAATTCTATGTAGACGGCAATGTGAACACGAAATACGATGTGGTGACCAATGACAACTGGACTTACGGCATCTATAACCAGATAACCAACAGCGATGTTGACTACACGTTTACAGAAGCCACACGCGACACCATGCGCTTAGACGAGCCTATCGACTTTGTCGTAGTCACCACACACTCGGCTGAGGATGCCTTCGAGCGCGTGCTCGAATATGCCGGATGCAGCAAGAGCCGCGATGCCATCGACCTGATAATGGTCAACGATGCGCGCGAGGGCACGGCCACCTTTACAGGCAGCGGCTGCGACCCAGGGTTCATCAACAGCCAAGACGACTGCGGCGGATGGCCCGACCTCGAGACTGGTTCCGCGCCTGCCGACCTTGACGGCGACGGCATATCCGACCAATGGGAAGACTTCAACGGTCTCGACCCCTCCGACCCGACTGACGGCAACAAGGTGGGCAGCGACGGTTACACCAACCTTGAGCGTTACCTCAACAGCCTCGTGTCTACCATCACCACCAAGCAAAACGAAGGCGGCACCGAAATGGGCTACATCATCTATGAAGACGGAAGCACAAGCATAACCGGCATCAAGGATGCGGCAGCCCGGACAGCCGACGCCATCAGGGAAGACGGCAACGTCTACTCCCTCAACGGCACCATCGTCCGCGCCAATGCCATTGCCTCCGATTTCGACACACTGCCAAAGGGCATATACATCCACAACGGAAAGAAAGTGGTGGTAAAATAAACACTGCCACGCACTGCGAAATGAGGTCAGCGTCACACATTGGCAACATAGCCTGCAAGGCTACGCATCGTCGCCCATCGGGCGTTTTCCTGCTTGCACGGGAAACGGCCTGATGGGCGGTTGGCTTTATCCGGCCCGCCATGACGGCATCGGCAGACACCATCACGCCACGCACGGAGAAAGCCCCGACCTCGACAAATGCAATACAAATCACAACACAATCAAAGAAATGAAAAGAATCAAACTATCCCTGTCAGCACTGCTGATATGCGCCACGCCATCCCTGGCACAACCTCTACCCTACCAAAACCCCGACCTGCCCGCCGAGCAACGCGCCGAAGACCTGTTGCAGCGGCTGACGCTCGAAGAGAAAGCCGCGCTGATGATGAACGGCTCGCCGGCCATACCGCGACTTGGCATACCTCAGTTTGACTGGTGGAGCGAAGCCCTCCACGGTGTCGGGCGCAACGGTCTGTCCACCACGTTCCCCTCGTGCATAGGCATGGCGGCCTCGTTCGACGATGCCCTGCTCGAGCGCGTCTACACAGCCGTCAGCGACGAGGCACGCGCAAAGAATACGGCACAGAAGCGTAAAGGCAAGGTGGGCAGATACCAAGGACTGTCGTTCTGGACGCCCACCATAAACATATTCCGCGACCCGCGCTGGGGGCGTGGCCAAGAGTCGTATGGCGAAGACCCATACATGAACTCGCGCATGGGACAGGCCGTGGTGCGCGGTCTGCAAGGTCCTGACGGACACAAGTACCGCAAGCTGCTTGCCTGCGCCAAACACTTTGCCGTGCACAGCGGCCCGGAAAAGACCCGCCACCACTTCAACATAGACGCCTTGCCCGCCCGCGACTTGTGGGAGACCTACCTGCCCGCATTCAAAGACCTCGTGCAGAAAGCCGGCGTACAGGAAGTGATGTGCGCCTACCAACGGTTTGAGGGAGAGCCATGCTGCGGCAGCAACCGCCTGTTGCAGCAGATATTGCGCGAAGAGTGGGGCTTCAACGGGCTGGTGGTCAGCGACTGCGGGGCCATAGGCGATTTCTGGCGACCAAAGCGTCACGGCGTTTCGGAAGACGCAGCCTCGGCCTCGGCCAAGGCTGTGGCCAGCGGCACCGATGTGGAATGTGGCAACAACTACACGCATCTGCCCGATGCCGTAAAGGCCGGAATCATAAGCGAAGAACAGATAGACACCAGTGTGCGCCGCCTGCTGAAAGCGCGCTTCGAGCTTGGCGAACTCGATCCCGACTCACTTGTGGAATGGACAAAGATACCCGAAAGCGTTGTCAACTGCGATGAGCACAAACAACTCGCCTTGCAGATGGCACGCGAACAGATGGTGCTGCTGCAAAACCGCGATGGCCTGCTGCCGCTGTCAAAAGACGCAAGCCGCATAATGGTGATGGGACCCAACGCCGCCGACTCCGTGATGATGTGGGGCATATACTTCGGACAACCCGCGCACACCGTGACCGTGTTGGAGGGCATAGAAGCCAAACTGGGCGGCAAGGTAAGCTACGCCAAGGGCTGTGAAATCACCGAAATAACCGACACGGAGAGCCTGTTCGGCGAGCTGGTTGGCAGCGACGGCAAGCCCGGCATGACGGCCCGCTTCTGGAACAACACCGCAATGGAAGGCAAGCCCGACGTGGAGACACGCTACACCAGTGCCCTGAAATTCGACAACGGTGGAAACACGGCATTCGCCCCCGGCGTAAATCTCACCAACTTCACAGCCAGCTTCAACGGCGCGTTCACCGCCAAAGCCAACGGCCGCGTATATCTCACCTACGTCAACGATGACGGCGTGCGCTTGATAGTAAACGGCGACACCGTTGTCAACCGCTGGAGAGCCGAGGAGATGCGCAGCAACAAATATGAGCTGAAAGTGGACGCAGGGCATAAATACGACATACAGGTGGACTACATGCAACTCGCCGACGGAGCCACACTGCAATTCAACATAGAGACCATCAAGCCCGCCACTGTGGCCGACGTGGTGGCAAAGGCCGAAGATGCGGAAGTGGTGGTGTTCGTAGGAGGCATATCGCCCGACCTTGAGCGTGAGGAAGCCAGGGTAGACAAGCCCGGCTTCGACAACGGCGACCGCACCAGCATAGAACTGCCGCAGGCACAGCGCGACATACTGAAAGCCCTGCACGAAGCGGGCAAGAAGATAGTGCTTGTAAACTGCAGCGGCAGCGCCGTGGCACTGACACCCGAAACCGAGACGTGTGATGCCATTCTTCAGGCATGGTATGCCGGCGAACAGGGCGGACACGCCGTGGCCGACGTGCTCTTCGGCGACTACAATCCCGGCGGCAAGCTGCCGGTAACATTCTACAAGGACGACAGCCAGCTGCCACCGTTTGATGACTACGCCATGGAGGGGCGCACATACCGCTATTTCCGCGGCGAACCGCTATTCCCCTTCGGCTTCGGCCTGAGCTACACCACCTTTGACACGGGCAAGCCCGACTACGACCCGGCCACCGGGAAGATAACCGTAAGCGTGACCAATACCGGCCGGCGCGATGGCACAGAGGTAGTGCAAGCCTACATGCGCAACACCGCCGACACCGCCGGCCCCAACAAGACGCTGCGCGGCTTCTGCCGGGTGGAACTGAAAGCCGGCGAGACGAAAACCGTAACCATCGACTTCCCGCGCGACAGCTTCAAGGGATGGGACTCCGCCACAAACACAATGCGCGTGGTGCCGGGCGACTATGAGCTGATGGTGGGCACGTCGAGCATGGACGACGACCTCCGGAAAATCAAAGTGACAATAGACTGACACAGCAGGGCTTGAACGCATGACGCACTGTCAAATATCTTTACAATACCCTCGCCAAAACCGCCGTCCGCCCGACTCGGTTTGCAAAACGAGCCGTTTCGCGACCTGAAACAGGCTGTTTTGAAGCACGTTTCCTGCCGTTTTGCAAGCCAAAACGGCAGGAAACGCAATGCATTGAGCCACAAGACGTTGTGACAAGACACCCACAATATGAAAAATATTTACAAAAACAAGATGACAGACAAAGCCCCACCGGCAAAAAAAGAACAATGACAACAAACAAAACAACATCAAAAATACAAAACGCAATGAAAAGAATCACACAGCTGATGGCTACCGCCACACTCGTATGCGCCGCCATGCTGCCGTGCGTGGCGCAAGAAACAAACGGCAAAAGCAACCCCTACGACGGACTGCCCTTTGAGATGCAGGCCGTTACCGAACCACAGATACCCGACTACACAATAAGCATAACAGACTTCGGTGGCAAGGCCGATGGCACGACACTCAACACCGAGAGCTTCAAAAAAGCCGTGGCGCACCTCGCAGAGCATGGCGGAGGGCGGCTGGTGGTGCCGCGCGGTGTGTGGTACACCGGCCCCATCGAACTGAAAAGCCACATAGAGCTGCATGTGGAAGAGGGCGCGCTGGTGCTCTTTTCGGGCGACCGCGCCGACTATCCGCTGGTGGACTCCTACTTCGAAGGCACCCGCTCGCGCCGCTGCATGTCGCCGCTCTCGGCCTTCAACGCCGAACACATAGCCATCACGGGCAAGGGCGTATTCAACGGCAACGGCCAACATTGGCGTCCGGTGAAGAAAGGCAAGATGACCGAAGGACAATGGAAAGAGCTGTGCCGGAGTGGCGTGGTCAACGACAAGGGCGACATCTGGTATCCCAACGAACAGATACGCAAGGCCAACGAAGACCCTCAAAACCACATAGGCCACGCCCTCCACGATGACACCGACGAGGCGTGGCAGGCCATACACGACTATCTGCGCCCCACCCTGCTGTCATTCATAAACTGCAAGAACGTGCTGCTTGAGGACGCCACGTTTGAAAACTCACCCGCATGGAACATACATCCCATGATGTGCGAAAACATTACGCTTCGCAACGTGTACATACGCAACCCATGGTACTCGCAAAACGGCGACGGCCTTGACCTCGAGTCATGCAAAAACGCCATTGTTACCGGCTGCTCATTCGATGTGGGCGATGATGCCATCTGCATAAAGTCGGGACGCGACGAAGAGGGCCGCAGGCGCGCCATGCCTACGGAAAACGTTATCATACGCGATTGCCGTGTGTACCATGGCCACGGAGGTTTCGTGATAGGCAGCGAGATGTCGGGAGGCGTCCGCAACATATTCGTGGACAACTGCCTGTTCATAGGCACAGACACAGGCCTGCGCTTCAAGTCAACGCGAGGCAGGGGCGGCATAGTGGAAGACATATTCATAAGCAATATCGGCATGACCGACATACCTGGCGATGCCATAACATTCGACCTGTACTATGGCGGCAAGTCGCCGTCCGACACGACAGACAATGCCATCGCAGACGAGACCACACCGAGCTTCCGCAACATAACGATAAGCGACATAACTTGCCGCGGAGCCAAACGAGCCATATACATGAACGGACTCCCAGAAATGCCGATACAGGGCGTAAGCGTGCTGAACTCCACAATGACAGCCCACACGGGGGTGGAGCTGAGCTACATCGATGGTCTCACGCTTGACAACGTTAAGATAGAATGCGAAATAGGCGAGGCAATAAACGAGAAGACGGGCGTGAAGGACCTCACAATCAAAAAGACATGGCAAAACCATGAAGGCGCAACGGTAAATTACACCAAACGGACACAGCGCACAAACCGCGAGCCATGACAGATTTCCAACGGCAAGCGGTTGCTGTAATAGCCAAGGCCTGTTCTGACAGTTGGTATCCTATCGAATGAAAAACTGTCAGATGTCGTATGCGAAGACACGCAACAATCATCATCCCCACAACCTGATGGCACAATAATGTGTCCATCAGGTTGTATTCTTTCCTACGTCCTGTATCTGATTTGAGAATCATGGGCAGCGGGAAAATCAGAACACACTCGGGACTTACACCCGTTAGACAAATACTCGCGCCGAAAATACAAAAAGCCCGGACACACAAATGCATCCGGGCTGAACAATTAAAATTATACGTTTATTCTGCTACAGGAGCCTCCTCGTTGCTGACAGCAGTTTCCACAACGTCCTCGGCTTTCTCCTCCATCTTTGGAGTTTCTTCTTTGAGGGCTTCTTCAGAAACCACTTTCACGGGTATCTCCGCAACAACATCCTTGTAGAAATGTACCGTAGCTACATAGTCACCCACTTTCTTTATATCGTGCATGACAATAATCTTGCGGTCAACATCATGCCCCAACTTCTTCAGAGCATCGGACACATGGGCTGCATTTACAGAGCCATAAGTAACACCTGTGGAGCTAACCCTTGCCGATATGGTGAGTGCGACATCCTTTAATGCCTCTGCCCTCTTCTCGGCGGCAGCTTTAAGAGTAGCCAGCTTATGAGCCTGTTGCCTCAAGTTTTCTGCCAAAACCTTCTTGGCCGATGGCGAAGCTATTACACCTTTACCTGTGGGAATAAGATAGTTGCGGCCATATCCCGGCTTAACGTTAACTATATCGTTCTTGAATCCCAGACCTATAATGTCTTCTTTCAGTATTATTTCCATTTTGCTTCCTCCCTATTATTTCAACAAGTCAGTTACATAAGGCAGCAAAGCTATCTGGCGTGCGCGCTTGATGGCACGAGCCACACGACGCTGATATTTCAGCGATGTACCTGTAATACGGCGTGGCAAAATCTTACCTTGCTCATTGAGGAACTTTTTCAGGAACTCAGGATCCTTATAATCTATATACTTAATGCCACTTTTCTTGAAACGGCAATATTTCTTTTTCTTTGTGTCCACCGATGGCGGGGTCAAATATCTAATCTCCGATTCTTGTGCCATAGCTTAAGCCTCCTCTTTTTTAGTCAACTTATTCCTTCTCTTTTCCGCATATTCAGCAGCGTACTTGTCAAGTTTCACTGTGATGTAACGGATTACTTTCTCGTCACGGCGATAGCCTGTTTCGAGCTTCTTTACTATTGACGGCTCAGCCTTGAATTCCAACAGGCAGTAGAAACCCGTGGACTTCTTCTGAATAGCGTAAGCCATCTTCTTCAGCCCCCAAGTCTCCTCATTCAGAATTTCCGCACCATTATCAATGAGGAAATTCTTGAATTTAGCGACCGTTTCCTTCATCTGTTCATCAGACAAAACGGGAGTCAAAATGAAAACGGTTTCGTATTGATTCATGCGTGAATTAAATAATTTATTTGTTGTTTTGCAAAATGCGGTGCAAAGGTACGCCTTTTCTTTGGAAACGCCAAATTTTATTTCACTTTTTGCCCCTAAATCCACACTTTCACACTTTATTGCCTCTAAACAAAGACAACCCCAACAGCATGCATACTCCTATCTCCAAGCCATTTCAAACCTGCAACATTGCCACATGGCTCTCCAACACACGTCAACATTAACCCGGAAATAGCCGCCACAACCGCTGTTACACCCCATTCGTCACCTCAACTTTAAGGCGTCACCCTCTTTGATATGGTAATCTTTAGGCAACTTGTTTATCTTATAAAGATTCTTCAAACGTATTCCATAACGTTGCGCTATTGAATACATCGACTCACCCGCACTGACATAGTGAACACGGTTCTTATACTCCTTGGGGGCTTTGGCCTGTTTCTCCCTCAGGTAAACAACATCACCTTCCGACAGAACGGCATCACGACTTAACTCGTTGTACTTGGCGAGCTTGCGTGACGACACGCCTAATTCCTTGGACAAGCTACGGAACGTGTCACCCTCCCTGGCTCTCACATAATAATTCTCATTGAAAGCATAGATGGGACGCAACAAGCCATAGCCGGACGTGCCTTGTACGAGACCGACATTAAATCTGTCGTATTCCTTAGCCCTGTCATACTCATAAAGCTTATACAGCTTTATTATCTCTATCAGTTTTGTGGCATATTGCGGATTGGTGGCATAGCCAGCGGCTTTCAAGCCTTGCGCCCACCCCTTGTAGTCAGTGATCTTGAGTTTAAACAATTTCTGATAGCGTCTCCCATTAACAAGAAATTTGGAATGATCCTCAAAACTTTCATACACATTACTGTAGGCCCTGAAGCATTCGTTTTTAGCGTCATCGTCGAAATAGACCTTGTTTCCGCGCCACTCATGACACTTGATTCCAAAATGATTGTTGCCTTTACGGGCGAGCGCGCTCTGTCCGGCTCCCGACTCAAACACTCCTTGAGCCAGCGTTATGCTCGCCGGAATCCTATATTTCAGCATTTGTTCTATGGCAAGATCTTTGTACATATCAAAATATTGCTGATAGCTCTTATTCCAACGCATCTTCGCACCCGCCATGACAAAGACAGAAAGCAGACATGACACCAGAAACAATCTTTTCATAAAAGAACTTTATTTATGCGCAAAAATACTCAAAACAATTTATGTAATAATGCCATTTTCATTAATTTTGCGAGAAAATCACCTTTATTATGGAGGAAATAACCATCAAGTCATTTGTGACAGTGTGCAAGATAGAGGAACTGAACGAGAAAGAGCAGCATCTGGTTTCAAGCGCCATCAAGGCGACAGACAGTTCCTACGCACCATACTCTTCGTTCAGCGTGGGGTGTGCCGTGCTCTTGGATAACGGCATCGAGATTATTGGTTGCAACCAAGAGAACGCGGCATTCTCCGTGACCATCTGCGCCGAACGCACGGCATTGTTTTCCGCCGGTGCCCAATACCCCGCCGTGCCCGTCGCCTGCATTGCCATTGCCGCCAAAAGCCACGGCCAACTATTGGACAGCCCCGTGACCCCATGCGGTAGCTGCAGGCAGGCACTCATAGAGACCGAGCAACGGTTCAAGCGTCAAGTGCGCATCCTGCTGTACGGCACACGCCACATATACGCCATCAATGGCATTGGCAACCTGATGCCATTGTCGTTCACTGAAGAACAGATGTAGAGCCGCTTTCCGCCCCATACCGGTAACACCCTATATCGGGCGTTTCTCCCCGTGGATTGCCATCCCTGTCATACATGTACATGCCCAACGCCATTGCCTTGCCCCGTGCGGTGGACAACGAATCGAGATGGAAGTCGTAATATAAATTGTCTGTGTCTATATTGCAGAAATGCCCTGTGCCTTGCACTGTGTCTGTGGATGTTTCAAATATCGTGTTGGTAAACGCTTCCAGCTGCAAAGAGTCCTCGATTGCCGGTGTCCGGAGTATGCAATGGGAAAAATAATAGCTAAACGCGGAAAGAGAGTCCGCCGCCTCGCCCATTATCTCATCGCCGGCATATCCTGTAACCAGCGTATTGTAACATACCAAACGATACAAGGGATAGGCCGCGTTTTCATATTGGTTTGAGAATCGCAAGGCCACACCTCTGTCGCTATCGAATGGATAGAACTGCGCCAACGTGCAATATATTATTTCCGCCTGTCCTCCATAAATAGCCACGCAATCGCCCAATGCGTTTGTTATCTGGCAGTTCACCATGCTCAAATAAGAGTTATAGGCCAGAAGTCCCGCACCCTTGTTATTGTGGATTGTGACATTCTCCAAGATTAAGCGCGGACATATGGAATCGTATTCGGCCGAATCGCACACTATGGCATCTTCCGCGCTATGAATGTCGGCAAAACGTATAGCGTTGCCGGTAGATGAAGAATGAAAACGTATGCCTCTCCATTGGCCGCTGACACGGTCGTAAGGCAAATAATCAAACATGCGGTCGGTTCGGTCGCCCCTCATCGTCACCTCATTTCCGCTCTGCCCGCTGACAATCAACGTGCCATACACATCCATTCCCGCCCCACTGTGGAAATAAAGCTTTGTAGGCGCGCTTATAGTGAGCGTCACTCCACTGTCTACCTGCAATCCATCGTAAACCACTATCGGCGTTGAGGTGGATATGATGGAGTCGCGGCTAATCGTCACACCATTGCACAACAAGGCATCCCATGAATAGGCCCGCAAATTGACGCTCTGTTCCACGCCACTCTCAAGCGTAAAGACGAGATTGTCCTGCACCAGCTGTGGTTCGCCGGCATTGTTGCGCGAGGATGTCAACTCAACAAACACCCGTATGCTGTCGCCTTTCCTTATTTCCAAATCACGCGCCAGACTCCCCATCGTGTTGTCAAGGTATGTGCCATCCACGTTTACCCTGAAACCAGTTTGGTTGCCCCGCTGCAGACGCACTTGGCTCACCCGCAATCCGTCATTGTTGTAATTGTACACCCAAAACGAATATGTAGGCGTGGGAACCGTGCTGAACACCGTATCCATCGACACGGTGTCTGTGGAGAATGTAAGGATATCCGTTGGGCTGACGCTGAACGAATCATCATCGTCACACGAGCCCATCGCAATGACGCAGGCCAAAGCCACGCCCAATAAAAACAGCCGTCTTATCATATATGATAAAACGGCCATTCGTTTTTTTTATTGCTTTTACCTCTATTTCTTGTCACCAAAATAGCGTTCGTAAAGCCCCATGAAGCCCGCGCAGTGACGAGCCTCATCCTTTGCCATCTCATGAACAGTGTCATGGGTGGCATCCATTCCGGCAGCCTTGGCATTCTTGGCGATACGGAACTTGTCCTCACAAGCACCCTTTTCTGCGGCAATGCGTGCCTGAAGGTTGCTCTTTGTGTCCTTAAGGACATCGCCGAGAAGCTCAGCAAACTTTGAAGCGTGCTCTGCCTCCTCAAAGGCGTAGCGCTTGTAGGCCTCAGCTATTTCCGGATATCCCTCACGGTCGGCCTGACGGCTCATGGCAAGATACATGCCCACCTCGCCGCACTCACCATTAAAATGAGCCTCCAAGTCTTTTATCATTTCTTCGGATGCGCCTTCCTTGCGAGCTGCCCCAAGAACATGCATCGTGGCAAATGTGGCCTGGCCATCATCAGACAGTTCTACAAACTTTGATGCCGGAGCCTTGCAGATTGGGCACTGCTCTGGCTGCGTCTCGCCCTCGTATATATAACCACATACGGAGCAAATGAATTTTTTCTTCATAACAGTATTTGTTCAGTTTTTAATCAGTGCAAAGATAGCAAAAATCACAGATGCGACAAAATTATCATAAGATTATGTCGCTTCCATAACAGAACGCACGTTTCGTATGCTCAAGCGGTCCGATTCAGAATGAAACGGCAGTCAGCTGTCTTGCATCCACGTTCATTCAGTCCATCTCGCCCCTTCTCTTAAAACGAACTTCACATTTTTGCTTTCGGGAACATCGGGTTTGGACCACTCTCCGCTGAACAGCTGGATAGTGGTTTCTTCTCCCTCAGGAGCATTGTCAACCGCCTCTTGCACAGTGAAATAGTTGCCGATGCCATTCCGCGCCACAGCCAAGTCATAATCCACGAGATGTCCTTTCAATGCAGGCACCTCTTCTGCGACAGCCTCCGCCAGCAACTTGGCCACGACATGCGCTCCGTAAACATTGTAATGAGTGTTGTCTTGACGCCCTTTGGGTACAGACGGCTCTTCGCCAGGATAGAACCACATGTGAAGTTTCTTCGATTCCTCCCTGCCCAGACCTTGTTCCAGATCGTGTGTTATTTTATTGGCATCCACGAAAGCCACGCCCATTTCATTGGCGACATTGCGGGGCGAGAAACGATAGTCGCCATGAGTGTCCACCAATACATCGCCCTCTTCTTCTTCTGACAGTCCCTGTACCGGGCCGGTGGTATTTCGCAATGCTTCGTCATCATCGTTATTGGGCACTTCCTTGAGGAAGTTACGACGCACCACACAGCTGAACAACACCGGGATGCCTCCTTTCTCACGGGTTTCACGCACAAACTTTCGCAGATTTTCATCGAAAGTGGTGCCCGGGTCGGTGTGTCTGTCGGGATTGGATTTCTCATCGTTATGTCCAAACTGTATGAACACATAATCGCCCGGCTTTATTTCATCCACCACTTTCTCCCATCGTCCCTCATCAATGAAACTCTTGGAGGAGCGACCGTTCACCGCATGATTTTCCACTCTGACCCCATCGTCGAAATAACAGGGCAAGGCCATGCCCCATCCCCGTTCCAGATTTCCATTTTTCAGACTCTTGTTGGCCATGGTAGAGTCTCCTATCATGAAGATTGTGACCACATCATCATTCTTAGATGCGGAAAACACAAAAACAGCAACAAGCACGAAAACAATCAGCTTTAGTCTTTTCATTTGTCTCAGTATTTTATTGATAAAATAGGTAAGAGGCTCGCCAACGGCGGGCAACCTCATCACAAACGTTTAATCGCCGCTAACGATGGACACTATTTCATCGCACGCCACCACGCGCTGCTCGCCCGTGAGCATGTTTTTTATGGATATCTGTCCATTGTCAATCTCATTTTCACCCGCTATGGCCACATAGGGTATTCCCTTGGAATTGGCATATCCCATCTGCTTCTTCATCTTTGCGGCCTCCGGATATATCTCTGTACGTATGCCGGCCTTCCTTGCCGCGGCCACTAAAGGCAGGCAATAAGAAGCCTCGCGCCCGCCGAAATTCACGAAAAGTAACTGTGTGCCATCCGCGGCATTGGCGGGGTATAAGTCCAGTTCGTTCAAAACATCGTATATGCGGTCTGCACCAAACGACACGCCGACGCCACTGAGTCCCGGCATTCCGAATATGCCGGTAAGGTTGTCGTAACGCCCGCCGCCAGCGATGCTTCCTATTTGGGTGTCGAGAGCCTTGACTTCACAAATGGTTCCGGTATAATAGTTCAGTCCGCGAGCCAACGTCAGGTCAAGCTCCACACGGTTCTCCATCCCAAGTGGCTCAAGGGTGTCCAATATATACCGCATCTCGGCAATGCCTTTCATGCCGACATCGCTCCCGGCCAGAGTCCTGGCCATCGCGTCAAGTTTCTCGTTATTGCCGCCTCCCATGCTTATCATGGGCTGGAGCTTGGCTATCGCCTCGTCGCTTATCCCGCACTCGCGGAGTTCGGCGTTAACATTGTCAAGCCCTATCTTCTCCAACTTGTCGATGGCCACGGTGATGTCCACAATCTTGTCGGCCGCGCCAATCACGTCAGCGATGCCCGTCAGTATCTTGCGGTTGTTCAACTTTATGACCACCCTTATGCCCAATCGCCGAAAGACCATGTCAACCATCTGCATCAAGTCCACCTCATTCAAGAGCGAATCGCTGCCAACGACATCGGCATCGCACTGATAAAACTCGCGATAGCGACCTTTTTGCGGGCGGTCTGCCCGCCACACGGGCTGTATCTGGTAACGTTTGAACGGCAGTTGCAACTCATCACGGTGCATCACTACGTATCGCGCGAAAGGCACGGTCAAATCGTAACGCAGTCCCTTCTCGCACAAGCGGGCGGCCAAATGCAGTGGGTTGCGCTCCATAAGCTCTGCATCGGCTACCTTGCTCAGATAGTCACCACTGTTCAACACCTTAAACAACAGTTTGTCACCCTCGGCACCATATTTGCCCATAAGGGTGGAAAGCGTCTCCATGGCTGGTGTCTCTATCTGTCGGAATCCATACAATGCGAACACCGCCCTTATGGTGTCGAATATGTAATTGCGCTTTGCCATCTCCTCCGGAGAGAAGTCGCGCATTCCTTTGGGTATGCTTGGTTTCTGTGACATCAGTTCCTTATTATTGTTTGCTGCCTGTCAGGGCCTACTGATATTATCTTTATTGGCGTTTCCAACTCGCTTTCGAGGAAAGAAACATAGTCCGCGAATTCCTTCGGGAATTGCTCCTCGCTGCCAATCTTGCCCAAGTCTGCGCCCCATCCCGGCATTTCCACATACACCGGCTCTATGCCGTCCTCTATGTTGTATGGGAAGAAATCCACCTGCCGACCGTGCTGCCTGTAAGCCACGCAGGCCTTCACGACATCGAACCCGTCAAGCACATCGCTCTTCATCATTATCAGCTGTGTGACCCCATTCACCATTATGGCGTACTTGAGTGCCACCAAATCTATCCATCCGCACCTGCGCTCACGCCCTGTCACTGCGCCATACTCATGGCCGGTCTGCCGTATCGCATCACCGGTGGCATCGAAAAGCTCTGTCGGGAACGGGCCCGCGCCAACCCGTGTGCAATACGCTTTCATTATGCCATAGACCTCGCCGACCTTGTTTGGCCCTATGCCCAGGCCTGTGCAAGCCCCGCCACAAATGGTGTTCGACGACGTCACATACGGATAAGAGCCGAAATCGACATCAAGCATAGTGCCCTGCGCGCCCTCGCACAGAATGCTCTTGCCCTCGCGCAACAAGCTGTCCACCTCACGTTCAGAGTCAACTATCTGGAACGTCCGCATGTACTCGATGCCCTCAAGCCACTTCTTCTCGACCTCCGCAAGGTCATACTCATAGCCAAGTGAGTTGAGCATGGCCTCATGGCGGGCCTTGCAGGCATTGTACTTGCTGTTGAAGTTTTCAAAGATGTCGCCCACACGAAGCCCGTTGCGCGAAGTTTTGTCCGTATATGTAGGCCCTATTCCCTTGCCCGTGGTGCCGACCTTGCCCTTGCCCCTGGCTGCCTCATAAGCTGCGTCGAGTGCCCTGTGCGTTGGCATTATCAAATGGGCCTTTTTCGATATGTGCAGGCGCGACCTCAGTTCATGCCCACTGGCTTCAAGCGCCTTTGCCTCCTCCATGAAAAGGTCCGGGGCTATCACCACGCCATTGCCTATTATGTTGAGCTTCCCGCCCTGGAATATGCCCGACGGGATGCTGCGCAACACGTATTTCTGACCCTCAAACTCCAAGGTATGCCCCGCATTGGGACCACCCTGGAAGCGGGCTATGACATCATATTGCGGCGTCAGCACATCGACAACCTTTCCTTTGCCCTCATCGCCCCACTGCAGACCCAGCAGAACGTCAACTTTTCCTTTGCTCATTATTTACCGTTTTTTGTGATTTCCGTTTCGATTCGTTGCTCTTCTTGCGCGTCATCCTTGCCTGGCATGTGCTGCACACACCGTAAATGTACAAGGAATAGCCCTCCTTGCGGAACCGCTTCAAGCGCAACCCGTCTATGGCCGCGCTTACCGCCGCCGACTTCACCTCCACCACCTTGCCGCACAGCGTGCAAACCTGGTGGCTATGGCCGCCATTGCCATAGCATGCCTCATAGCGTGTCGAGCCTTGGATGTTGTGCCGCATGACAAGGCGCAACTCCGCGAAGAGCCGCAGCGTATTGTAAAGGGTCCCCCGACTTATTGGAAAATGGCATTCGCCTGTGAGCTTGGAGCTTAACTCGTCTATCGTGAAATGGCCGTTTATGCCATATATGGCATCCAATATCGCAAACCTCTCGGGAGTTTTACGACAATTGTTAAGTTCCAGATAATTTGCCAGTACGCGGTGTACGGATGCTTTTATGTCCTCTTTCATCGAGCCATCCACTCATAAACCGCACAAAGTTACACAAAATAGGCGAAACAAACGAATAAAACAAAATAAATGGGCAAATATTCATCAAAGATTGCAACAGCCAAAGCCGCGCCCCATATCAACCGCAGCACATGGCCACGAGGGAAACAGGCATGGAACAATCGCCTCAGACGGCTGCGCCGGACATGATGCACGATGGCACAAGACCGCCACCAACAGCGCACAAGGAGACAAAACGACAAACCGCTGGCCTTGGACTGGTTCCAGAAATCAACGCTAAATCTCCGCCATCAGCTGCCTGACGTAAGTTCGCTCCCAGTCTTCCGCATGGAATATTTCGCCATCGTATTTCAGCAAGTCTATGTCGAGGCGCACCATTCCAGCGCGGGTTTCTTCCGGATTTCTGCCGCACAAGGCCTCGATGCCCTTGACGCAGCTCTCCATCTCGCCCCTGCCAAGCATCGTCTTTCCTGCCACCACGCAGTTGAGAAACATTCCCGAGCGCACACCTATCGGCTCCGTCCACACCTTTCTGGAACAAGCCATGCCGCCCACCACTTCCTTCAGCTTCTCTATGGCAAAACATACGTTCGCCTCTTGTCCGGCATTCGACCCTATGGCCATTATCACTTCATGCATATTCACATCATTTTATAAGCTTTTCTTCGATGAAACTTTCATACCGGTCTTGATATCCGTTGAAAACGTTTATGTCCACACGGCCATGTATTCCCGCCACCTTGCCGTCCGAACACAGTTGCCAGAACATAAGTTTCAAGTCCGGCCTGTACTCTCCATACCTTGCTATCCACACATCGTAGTCGCGCTTTATGTCCGGCGCATCATCCAGATATTTATTCGCAAACGACTGGTTCATATACAGGATGGGGCGAACACCTGCATGTTTCTCCACGATGTCCAGCCATATACGTATTCTCCTGAACAACTCATTTGGGCCACCCATAGCGACAACCTGTCGCGTGGTAGGCTCAACGTCAAGCACAGGCGGAAAGTCGCCGTGCCTGAACAAGGAGTTCTTTATGAAATACCGCGCTTGCTCCGCGGCATCAGTCCGGGTGGAAAAGAAGTGGTATGAACCGACCCGCAGGCCGTGTTTCCGTGCCTGCGCGTAGTCTGCGCTGTAATATCTGTTGCGTATTGACGTGCTTTCCGTTGACTTTATATAAATGAACGACACCGGAAAATCTACGGCTCCACCCACTCTCCTGTGGGTCAATGCGCCCAGATTGGTTATGCGGAGCTTGTCCCAGTATATGGGATAATACTTCTTGCCAATCTCGTGCTGGTAGCGCGATATGTCTATTCCGTAAATGCGCTCAGATGTATAATTCATCCGCTCGCCCTTATAAGAGCCTCCTTTCCATTCCCCCACCCTGAGCCTGACGCTATCCACGGCAAAGCCGAAACCATCGCGCCTGTCGCCTTCCCAATGCCCCTCGTAGAAACTGCCGTCAGTCCCGACATATCTTCCGTGTCCCTGAGCCCGGCCACCGGCGGCAAACATGCCGGAATACACGCCGCCGCTGTCCGTCCTGAAGCCGGAGGCCAGCGTGTCGGCATTCCAGTCGCCCGATATTATCCTGCCTGCAGAGTCAACGGAAATGCCCGCGCCATCCTTTTTCATCCTAAGCCACATACCATTGCGCCACTGTCCGCCACCTTTCTCAACGAACACGCCCGAGGGCACGATGCCGCTCCAGCTTATGCGAAAGGCCCTGTGGACCACTTCTATTTTTGACGCCGCGCCCAAGGAGTCGAGCAAGGCCTGCAATCGCATTAGCATGGCCACCTCGCCGGATGCCTCAGTGAAGCGGCCTGCCACCATGTCATAGCCCTCATCCTGCACGCCATGCGTCTTCATGTAATAGTTCATTTCGTCAATGGACGTCTCAAGCAGGGCTATCCTGCGGGCTATTCGGCTTGCCGTCTTGTCGACAACAGACCTCACAGCCACGGAATCGAGCGTCACCCTGTCGCCACGGCTCACGCACGTGTCGGCAAAAGCCATGCCCACCATCACAGAGTCCGCACTCACGCCACGGAAGAAAAGAACCTCCTTACCGTCTGCCACCAGCATGTTGTATGACCGACTTTCAGGCTTATTCGCGTCAGAATTGTTGCGGACAAAGGCTACGGCATACCGAGCCGCGCAGGCAATCGCAGCGGCCACAGCCACAACGACCACCCACAAAAAGGGCTTTCTCCGTATGTATATGAATCTTTTCAAGCAAAAAGGCCATGCGTCGGCCACTGTATTACGGCAGCTTACGCATGGCAGTTATGTCTGTTTCTTATGGCTCATGCCATTCTAACCATTCATTGAGAGAAGGAACTCCTCGTTGCTCTTCGTCTGCAATAGCCTGCCACGCACCGTGTCCATGGCCTCCATCGGGGTCATATCGCTGATGAACTTGCGGCATATCCACATGCGGTTGAGCGTGATTTGGTCTTGCAGCAGGTCATCGCGGCGCGTGCTCGACTGCACAAGGTTCACGGCGGGGAATATGCGCTTGTTGCTCAGGGTGCGATCCAGCTGCAGTTCCATGTTGCCGGTTCCCTTGAACTCCTCGAAGATAACCTCATCCATCTTCGACCCCGTATCTATGAGAGCCGTGGCTATTATGGTCAGCGAGCCGCCGTTCTCTATGTTACGCGCCGCCCCGAAGAATCGCTTCGGCTTCTGCAAGGCGTTTGCGTCCACACCACCTGTCAGCACCTTGCCGCTGGCCGGGCTGACTGTATTGTAAGCGCGCGCCAGGCGCGTGATGGAATCAAGGAAGATAACCACGTCGTGGCCACATTCCACCATACGCTTTGCCTTTTCCAACACGATGCCCGCTATCTTCACGTGGCGGTCGGCCGGCTCATCAAACGTGGACGCTATCACTTCCGCATTCACGGTGCGGCTCATGTCGGTGACCTCCTCCGGGCGTTCATCGATGAGCAGCATCATGAGGTAAGCCTCAGGATGGTTGGCGGCGATGGCGTTTGCAATGTCTTTCATGAGGATTGTCTTGCCGGTCTTGGGTTGCGCCACGATGAGAGCGCGCTGCCCTTTCCCTATCGGCGAAAAGAGATCCACTATCCGCACGCTGAGGTTTGTGGTGGCCTTGTCGCCACAGAGCTTGAACTTCTCGTCGGGGAACAACGGCGTGAGGTGTTCAAAGGATACCCTGTCGCGCACTTCGACCGGGTTGCGGCCGTTGATGGTGCGCACATTGCCCATCGCAAAATATTTCTCGTTGTCGTGCGGCGGACGCACGGTGCAGTCCACCACATCGCCCGTCTTGAGGCCATACTTCTTTATTTGCTGTGGAGAAACGTATATGTCGTCAGGCGAAGACAAGTAATTGTAATCACTGGAACGCAAGAACCCATAGCCATCGGAGAGCACTTCAAGTACGCCATTGCCCGATATCAGGTCAGCGAAGTCGAACACAGGCCGCTGCACAGTCATTTGCGGCATCGGGTGTTGGTATTCCAATCCGGATTGCTGCATTGTCGGCCTGTCAAACATGTCAAGCGTGGGCATGGCACCTTGGTCTTCTATCGGCAGGTCAACCACTGTGATGAAATCGGTGCCGTCGCCGGGGTCGCCCTCCCAAACGCCGGAAGCCGTGCAAACGTTTTTCCTGTCCTCGTCCTGGACGTGCTGCGTCATCTTTTCCTGCAACTGTTCCAGAAGCGACTGGTCGGCCTGCCGGTCGTCTGTCTTTTCGGTCGGGTCGAAGCCCGCTTCCGGCACGGTTTCCTGTCCGCTATCGCCATCCGCGGCGGCGACGGGTGTAGCCGCATTCTCGGCAGGAGCACACGCGGCAGCCTCAGCGTCCAGGGCCTCGCGCTGTTGCGTGGCGGGAGCCTCGGCCTTTGCCTTTCTTCCCCTTGCTGCCGGCTGCGGTTTGCTTGCGCTTTCAACCGCTTCAGCCTGCTGCACTTCGCCGGGGGTGCCCTCGGCCATTACAGGCAAGTCGCTGAACAACGACACCGGCTTCACTTCCGCCGGTCTGCCTTGCTTGTTTTTCAGGTCAAAGTTCTCTCCATCCTTGCCATTTACGGTATAGACCTTGCTTGTATCTTTTTTTACTATCCGTGTCCTTTTGCGTTTGGGTGCGGCAGTGGCATTCATGGCACTTTCTTCAGCGGCTTTGTCGAGAATGGTATAAATCACATTCTCAAGCTCGTCATCGGGCGAAACTTTTATGCCCAATCGCTCTGCGATACCCATCAGCTGGAGGGTATCCATAGCTTCAAGTTCTTCTTTTGTGTACATACTATTTAGTTAGTATATTGTTGTTTGCTGTAAAAAACAGAGGTAAGCACGTTTCGCGAACGGAAACGTTGTTTCTTGAAAACACGTGCAAAGGTACTCATTTATTCTTGAAATGCCAAACAAGTTGGTAAACAAATTTATCACGCGCCGTCCGACACGCACGTTTCCCGCATCCTGTTTGCCTCAACATGACAACACGTTCCAAGCGGCGCAAACCAACGCCGGACATCCCCGCCGACAATGAAAAGCGCCGCACGGACACCCCCGATGAGGGTCAACAAAGGCAATCTGTGTGGAAAAATAAAGAAAAATGTTTTATAACATAAAAAATAATTTGCATAAAATTCAATAAATACGTACTTTTGTAAACGTTATCCTGAATACAATCTTTTTACCTTAAAAGGCTAATACCTATTGAGTAAATGCTCCCACTGTGAAGCGGGGGCATTTTTGTTTTTATGGCGCAGCAATACGCGGCGACACGGACTGCGCACCGCTGACACGCTTGCAGGATGGCGTTACGAGGTAAACAAATTTTACAAAACATGCGCGCACGATGCCATTGCCGCCATATCCGCCTGCAAAACGACCCGTTTTAAGACACGAAACGGCCTGTTTCGCCCTCCAAAACGAGCCGTTTCAGAGAGCAAAACAGCCCATATCACAAACAATTTGAAAGCCAACACGTTGCAATTGAACGAACAATCCGGGCAAAGCATCGCCATCCTTATGAAATATATTTACAGAAGAAACGTTGCCAACGCAACGACTCCACCCGAAACCGCCTGCCCACATCACTTGATTCCGCGCTCATCGAGAGCCCTCGCATACCGCTCCGCATTCTTGAGATGCTCCTCGTATGTCGCTGCGAAGTTGTGCGTGCCGGAGAAATCCTCTTTTGCGCACATGTACAAATAATCATGTTCCGCATGGTTGAGCACAGCGTCGATGCCGGCTATCGACGCCACCTTTATGGGCCCGGGCGGAAGTCCGACATTCATATAGGTGTTGTACGGACTGTCTGTGTGCAACAGTTTGCGGTATATGCGGTGCAGGCCAAAGTCTTTGAGCGCGAACTTAATGGTGGGGTCGGCCTGAAGCGGCATTCCAATCTTAAGCCGGTTGTAATACATCCCGGCTATCATCGGCTTTTCGGCGTTGTTGGCGGTTTCCTCGTCTATGATGCTTGCCAATGTGGCCACCTCCGCGACAGACAGCCCCATTGCCTCAGCCTTGGCCCTGCGCTCTTCGTTCCAGAAAGCGTCGTGCTCCCTGCCCATACGCTCCATCAGCTGTTCCATGCTGACATTCCAATATATATTATAGGTGTTGGGAATGAACAGGGCGGCGACGGTGGCCGTATCGTAGCCGTATTTCACGCAGAACGCAGAGTCGGTGAGCGCAGAGGCTATCGTCGCGCTGTCGAGCATGAGCTTCCGCGACAGCAGGGCAGCCATGCGCTCCATGGTGCGCACCTCCGGTATTGTAAGGTTGATGGGCTCCTGCACACCACGCATGAAACGCCTGAATACGGTGAACGCGCTTTCGCCCGGATGTATGGCATACCGTCCCTCACGTATGCGGGCGGCATAATCGGCATGGCGCGCCAGCGTCTTGAACCCCGACATGGCGTGTCGCGTGGTTATCGGCGCGAGCTTTGCGAACACGGAGTCTTGTGTGTCGTCAGCGTCGATGCAAACATACTGCACTGTCTTCTCATTGGAGAGACCTGTCGCAAAGAAATAATAAAGCAACCCAATAATTAGCAGCAGGCACGCCAAAGCCGTATATAAGTAGAGTTTCGGTCTTGTCGGTTTCATGAGCGTAGTTTTGTTTGACCGACAAAGGTAACCATTTTTCCGTGAACAATGTATCTTTTGCGTGTTTTTGTCACCTTTCCGGCTCCTTTCGACTGTCTCAAATCGGCTTGCCGCATGGCACAGGCACAAGGGCATCCGCCACCACGCCATACAAGACGGCATGGGAAATGACGCACTCAGCGACACATCGACGACCACACCCGACAACCATATCCACGGCACAAACTTATCCGAACAGCCGCAGACTTTCATGGCCGGGCCGTGACGCATGTATTAAAAAGGCTTGTTCGTTGTTCTTTTTAAGCACGCATAACCACATGACGGCTTTTTTTCGTAAATTTGCATTGGCGAAACGGAGTTGGAACGATGAAAATCAGATTTAGCATAAGATACATCGCAGACTGGGGAGACAGTCTCTTTGTGGCGGGAGAATACATCACGGCCAAGGGACGGACCAAGCAGTTTGATGTGCCCATGGCCACAGATGACGGACAGACATGGACAGCAGATACGGCGTTGCTGGCCACGGCCGGCGGGCACATTGACGCGATAAGGTACACCTACCAGGTAAGAAACGGCAACGGACAAGTGGCAAGAACCGAATGGAACCTCGTTCCGCGGATAGTGCCACTGCGCGAAACGTACAACTACTCAATGCTCGATGCCTGGCACGACGTGCCGCTACAGCAGCATCTCTACACCAACGCATACCTGACGACCACGTTTGGACGACGCGACGAATACTTCCTGCCAAGGCAAATGGCTCTTTACGGCAAGACGCTGCTGTTCTTCGTATCCGCGCCCCAGCTGACGAAAGGGCAGGCGGTGGCCATCTGCGGAAGCCACCCCGTGCTCGGCCAGTGGAACACTACGCGCTATCTGAAGATGCAATACGCAGGACAGACGATGTGGATGCTGGCTGTAAACGCCATGGGCATGGAGGTTCCTTTCGAGTACAAGTTTGTCGTGGTAAACGATGGCGATGGCAAGTTTGTGGCGTGGGAAGACGGCGACAACCGGACATTCGACACCAAACTGCCGGAGAATGGGCAGGTGGCCGTCATCGACGGCGGGCTGCTCAGGACATGCGAAACGATATGGAAAGTGGCCGGCGTGGCCGTGCCCGTATCGGCGCTCAAGAGCGAACACTCATACGGAGTGGGCGACTTCGGCGACCTTAGGCTCATGGTTGACTGGGCATCCGCGACAGGCATGAAAACCATCCAGATATTGCCGATAAACGACACCGGGGCATTGTGCGGGCACAACGGCAACTGTCCTTACGACATAGTGTCATCGTCTGCGCTGAACCCCTATTACATCGACCTCGACCGCGCAGGCGAACTGCGTGACAAAGAGCGCATGAAAGTGTTCCACAGGCAGCGGGTAGAGCTTAACGCCATGCGGAAAGTCAATTACGAAGCAATGTGGAAAGTGAAAGATGCCTACCTGCATGAACTATACAACGAGAATGGCAGGCAAACGATGGATACAGACAGCTTTCGCAACTTTGTCTGTGCGAACAAACGTTGGCTTCCCGTCTATGCCGCATTCTGCGCCTTGAGCGAGGAAAACGGCACGGCAACCTTCAAAGAATGGAAACAGCTGTCGGAATACAACGAGGCGGAAGTGAACAGCTACATCACTGCCAACAAGGAGAAGATACACTATATTTATTATGTGCAATACCTGCTGCAAACACAGCTCGAGGCCGCCTGCGAATATGCACGGGAGAAAGGCGTCTTCATAATATGCGACATGCCCATCGGCGTTTCGCGCAACAGCGCCGACACGTGGGCGCACGCCGAGCTTTTCAACATGGACGCAAGCGCGGGAACAATGCCGGACAGCGCGAATCCACAAGGGCAGAACTGGGGATTCCCCACTTTCAACTGGGACAAGATGCAAGACGACGGATGGCGCTGGTGGAGGGAACGTGTCGCACGGTTAGGACGCTTTTTCGATGGACTGCGCATCGACCACACGCTCGGGTTTTTCAGGATATGGGAACTGCCAGACACAGCCACGAGTTGTCTCCTGGGCCATTTCTCACCCGCGTTGCCGTTTTCCGCCGAAGAAATAGAACAGTTTGGGATGAAGTTCCACAAGACTTCTTACACCAAGCCTTACATCAACGAAAAGATACTCAACAGATATTTCGGCCTGCACGCCACGTATGTGCGCGACACGTTCATGCAAAGCAAGGCATACAACACATACGAGCTAAAGCCAGAATTCGACTCCCAAGAGAAGATACGGGCATATTTCTATGGACGGCACGATGAAGACAGCGCATGGATTCGCGATGGACTGTACCGCGTCACGGAAAACGTGCTATTCGTAGAAGACCACAAACGCAAGGGCTTGTTCCACCCACGGGTGCTGGCTTACGCCGAGCCAATCTTCGAAGCGCTTGGCGACAACGACAAGGAAGCGTTCATGCGGCTTTACAACCATTATTTTTACCAACGCCACAACATGTTTTGGGGATGGCACGGTATGCGCGGTTTGACTGCCATCCTGCAAAAGACACGGATGCTGGCGTGCGCCGAAGACCTGGGAAACATGCCCGACTGCGTGGAACCTGTGCTCAACGCGCTACGCATTCTGACCTTGCAGATACAGTCTGCCCCCAAGCAACGAGGCGCGGAGTTCTGCCACCTGAACTCTTATCCCTACCGCAGCGTGGCATCGATTTCCACGCACGACATGCCGCCAATGCGGCTCTGGTGGGAAGAAAGCAAGGAACGCACACAGCGATACTATACGAACATGCTGCAAAAAGAGGGCACAGCCCCGCTGCACATGCCGATATACATCGCCGATGAAATAGTGGCGCGCCACCTCTACTGTCCATCGATGCTTTGCATACTTGCCTTGCAAGACTGGCTGGCCATCGACTCCGGCCTGCGCCACGGCGACGTTCGGGATGAGCGGATAAACACACCCGGAGACATTTTCGGCAAATGGAACTACAGAATGAACATGACAATAGAACGGCTCCTGGCCTCGGATAAGTTCAACGCAAGACTGAAAACAATGATAAAAAGAAGCCGAAGATGAAAGAATACCGAACTTATATATTCGACTTGGACGGAACCTTGCTGTCTACCCTCGACGACCTCACAGCCAGCACAAACTATGCCTTGCGCACAAACGGACTGCCGGAACACTCCATCGACGACATACGACGCTTTGTTGGCAACGGCGTTCGCAAGCTAATGGACAGAGCCGTGCCCGGTGGTGAGGCCAATCCGCGGTTCGACCTAGCCTACCACACGTTCTTGGAACATTATTCCGAACATTCGTCAGATACCACAAAACCTTACCCTGGAGTATTGGAGATGTTGGCGCAGCTGAAAAGTCGCGACAAAAACATTGCCGTGGTGAGCAACAAATTTTATGCAGCCACACAGGAACTGTGCAAACGCTTCTTCGGGAAATACGTCGACATAGCCATTGGCGAACGTGAAGGAATACGCAAAAAGCCTGCGCCCGACTCGGTGGAAGAGGCCTTGAAGCAACTGCACGCAGACAAAACAGGGGCGGTATATATAGGCGACAGCGAGGTGGACGTGGCCACAGCCGCCAATTGCGGCATTCCTTGCATAAGCGTCTTGTGGGGATTCAGAGACAAGAGTTTTCTTTTGGAGCACGGCGCCACCACTTTCATTTCATCGCCATTGGAACTGGTTGACCTGAACGGATGCACAGAGAGCATACGACCTTAACCCCTAACCGAAAGAAAAACAAAAGAAAACCGGATAATGGCATGAGAGGAGCGGTAAACGAGACTCGAACTCGCGACCCTCGGCTTGGGAAGCCAATGCTCTACCAACTGAGCTATTACCGCCTTAAAAGGGTATGCCTCACTCCTTTTCACACATGTAAAAGAGCCGACACCCGGACTCGAACCGGGGACCTATTCATTACGAATGAATTGCTCTACCAACTGAGCCATGTCGGCTTTTGCGCCCCTTTTATGGATTGCGGTTGCAAAGGTACGACTTTTTTCCGTACCCGCAAAATTTTCAATAAAGTTTTTCTCTCAAATATTTTCCGGTTACACTGCGCCCACATCCGCTGACCAACTCCGGCGTGCCTGCCACGACCAGCTCGCCGCCACGGTCTCCTCCGTCCGGTCCCATGTCAATGATATAGTCGGCACATTTTATTATATCGAGGTTGTGCTCTATGATAACGATTGTGTGTCCGCGACCTATCAGCGCGTCAAACGAACAAAGCAGCCGCTTGATGTCATGGAAATGGAGACCTGTTGTCGGCTCATCGAATATGAACATTGTCGGTTCCTGTCTTTCCATCCCCAAGAAATAGGCCAGCTTCACCCTCTGGTTTTCGCCGCCGGAGAGCGTCGACGAGTTTTGTCCGAGCTGTATATAGCCCAGTCCAACGTCCTCCAATGGCTTCAGACGCCTCACTATCTGGCTCTGCCCCGCAGCTCCGAAGAACTCTATTGCCTCGCTAACGGTCATGGAAAGCACGTCATAAATGTTTTTCCCGTGATAGCAGACATCGAGTATATCTTGCTTGAACCTTCGGCCATGACAACTTTCGCACTCAAGCACAAGGTCGGCCATGAACTGCATCTCCACGGTTATCTCGCCCGCACCCTTGCATTCTTCGCAACGTCCTCCATCCGCGTTGAACGAGAAATACTGCGAGGTGAATCCCATTTGCTGCGCAAGAGGCTGGTCTGCAAACAGGTCACGGATGGCATCGTATGCCTTGACATACGTAGCAGGATTGGAGCGCGTGCTCTTGCCTATCGGGTTCTGGTCTACAAACTCCACGCGCTTCACACCGTCAATGTCGCCCCTCAAAGCCACATAATCACCCGGTGCCTCACACACTTCGCCCAAATGGCGTTTCAGCGCGGGGTATAACACCCCGCGTATGAGACTCGACTTGCCCGAACCGCTCACGCCGGTGACCACCGTCATCACGTTGAGCGGTATGGTGGCGTCCACCCCCCGCAGGTTGTTCATGCGCGCCCCGCAAACCAAGATGCTCCGATTCCACTTGCGGCGACCGTGCGGAATCGGTATGGCTTCCGCCCCGGCCAGGTAGCTTATGGTATGGCTGTCGGGATATTTCTTTATGTCTTCAATGCCTATGTTGGAAGCATTGCCCGAAAACACAATCCTTCCGCCAAGCCGTCCTGCGTCAGGTCCCACGTCAATCAGGTAGTCGGCGGCTCTTATTATCTCCTCGTCGTGCTCCACCACCACTACCGTGTTGCCCAAAGCCTGCAACCGTCTCAGCACTGTTGTCAGGCGGTCTGTGTCACGGCTGTGCAGTCCGATGCTTGGCTCATCCAATATATACAGTGACCCTACGAGACTGCTTCCCAATGAGGTGGTAAGGTTAATGCGCTGGCTTTCGCCGCCGCTGAGTGTGTTCGATAGCCTGTTCAACGTAAGATACCCAAGTCCCACGTCCAACAGGAATTGCAGTCTGTTGCTTATTTCCACTAAAAGCCGGCCGGCTATTTTCCGCTCGTTATCGTCAAGTTTGATGCCATCGAACCATTCCTTCAGCCTCGACACCGGCATTTCCACGAGCTCCGATATGCTGCGTCCGCATATCTTCACGTAGTTGGCCTCCCTCTTCAGTTTTGTTCCCCGGCAGACAGGACAAGAAGTTTTGCCTCGGTAGCGGCTGAGCAACACCCGATACTGTATCTTGTATTGGTTTTCCCTTACCATGTCGAAGAAAGCGTCTATCGACACCTGTTCCTTGATGCTCTTCCCCCTTTCGCTCGGCAAGCCATGCCACAGTTGATCTTTCTGCTGCTGCGTCAGCTCACAATATGGCGTGAAAATGGGGAAATTGTCAACGGCAGCCCTGCGGCAAAACTCCTCTTTCCACATCCGCATCTTCTCGCCGTGCCAGCATACCACACAGCCATCGTAAACGCTAAGAGACGAATTGGGTATCACGAGCTTCTCGTCGATGCCTATCACGTTGCCAAACCCTTGGCATTCCGGACACGCCCCAACAGGCGAATTGAACGAGAACAGATTGTCCGTGGGCTCCTCAAACGTCATTCCGTCGGCCTCAAAGCGTATGGAAAAATCATAACTTATCATGGATGGCATGAACATGATGCGGCAACAGCCATCGCCTTCGTAAAAGGCAGTCTCGGCGGAATCGACAAGCCGCGAGGTGGAATCTTTCGACAAGTCCACCGACATGCGATCTATAACAAGGTAAATGTCGGAAAGCTTGGCATTGGCCACGCCGCCGGAAGCCAGCAAGTCTTCTATTTTCAGGAACTCGCCCCTGTAAAACACGCGGGCATAGCCCTGCAACACATACATGTGAAGCTGCTGTTCCAAGGTGCGATTGGCCACCGGGCGCAACGGCGCCATCACCGCAAACTTCGTCCCCTCGGCATATTGGCGGGTGCATTCCACCACGTCTTCCGTAGAATGCTTTTTCACTTCCGTCCCGCTCGCGGGGGAATAAGTGCGCCCTATGCGGGCATACAACAACCGCATGTATTCGTATATCTCCGTGTTCGTCCCCACCGTGGAGCGCGGGTTGCGGCTTATCACCTTCTGCTCTATTGCAATTGCCGGCGGTATGCCTTTTATGTAGTCACACTCCGGCTTGTTCATCCTGCCGAGAAACTGGCGGGCATAAGCCGACAGGCTCTCCACATAACGCCGCTGTCCTTCGGCATACAGCGTGTCGAAAGCCAACGACGACTTTCCCGAACCGCTGACTCCGGCGATGACAACAAACTTGTTTCTCGGTATCGACACGTCAACGTTCTTCAGGTTGTTGACGCGAGCCCCCTTTATTTCTATACAATTGTCCATTGTTTGTTCCCAGCCTCCATGGTTAGAGTAAGCAAAATTAATCATTTTCCGCCTAACAAACGAACAAACGGTGCAAAAAGAAGAGCGGGCATCGCCCCCAATGGATCGCGCCCACGCGCCACTGTCGCGCACGGAATGGACGCCAATGCCATAGGCACGGGCAAGCCACGCTCCGCACAAAGGCTCACCCGGACAAACGGCACGCCCCATTCCGACTTACTCCCCCGCCGTTACAAGACTGATATATGGGAATAAAAAAATGTGTTTGTTAGCCAAACACACTGCCAAGCGGAAGGTGAGGGATTCAAACCCCCGATACCCGGAAAGGGTATACCGGATTTCGAGTCCAGCGCATTCGGTCACTCTGCCAACCTTCCTCAATCTTTTTGCGGTGCAAAGGTAGCAATTATTATTTGATTACCAAAATTATTCGAAAGATAATTTGCCCAATTTCTCCTTCAACCTTGGCACTTCCGATTTCCTTATGGAAAACGTAATATCGCAAGTATTGCCGTACTCCTGCGACACTATACGGGCAGACAGTCCTTTTGCCACGCGCATGACGGCATTCATCATCACATAAGGAAAACTGTATTCCACTTCTTCTTCCACCACCTCGCGCCTGATTTCAGAGTCGGCTATCGCCGCCGAGGCCGCGGCACGGTAAGCGGCTATGAGCCCGCTTGTTCCCAAGTTGACCCCGCCGTAGTAGCGCACCACCACAACGAGCACGTCCGTCAGCTCATTGCTGTTTATCTGGCCTATGATGGGCCTGCCCGCGGTTCCCGACGGTTCGCCGTCGTCATTGGCTCTGAAAGTGTCTCTCTCGGCTCCCAACACGTAAGCGTAGCAAACATGGCGCGCGTCGAAATACTTCTTGCGATAGGCCGCGAGCACCGCCTTCACTTCTTCCTCAGAGGTCACATGGTGGGCAAAGGCGAGGAACTTGCTCCTCCGTTCGGAGTAATGTCCCTCACCTGTCTTGCTCCCTATCGTCTTATATTCATCTACCATTTAAGACAACTTGTGAACCACAAGCCCCGAACGGAGTTTAGGCTCGAACCACGTCGCCTTCGGAGGCATTATCAATCCGCTGTCGGCGATGCTCATTATCTGCTCCATCGAGACAGGATACAAGGCGAGCGCCATGCGCATCTCGCCACTGTCCACGCGGCGTTTCAGCTCACCGAGGCCGCGCAGGCCGCCTACAAAGTCGATGCGCTTGTCGCTTCTCAGGTCTTTGATTCCCAATATGTCGTCCAATATCAACCGGCTCGATATGTCAACGTCAAGCACGCCGATTGGGTCGGAGGCGTCATACGTGCCGTCTTTCGCCTCCAAGCGATACCAATGCCCCTCAAGGTAAAGCGAAAACTCATGGAGTTTGGCCGGCCTGTAAGCCTCCGTGCCGGTGTCTTCCACGGTAAAGTTGGCTTTCAGCGCATTGATGAATCCGGCGGCGTCAAGGCCGTTCAAATCCTTAACCACACGATTATAGTCGAGTATCGTGAGCTGCGACGCCTGGAAACACACTGCCATGAAGTAGTTGTACTCCTCACTGCCCGTGTGGTTGGGGTTCTGCCTCGCCTTTTCCGCTCCCACGAGGGCGGCGGCGGCGGAACGGTGATGGCCGTCGGCTATGTACAGACACGGCATCTTGGCGAACTCATCCGTGACAAGCCGCATGTCATCGGCATCGCTTATCACCCAAAACTGATGACGGAAGCCGTCGCCCGGAGCCACGAAGTCGTATTCGGGCTGCATCGCAGCATACCGCATGATAAGCGCATCCAGCGCGGCGTTGTCAGGATATGCGAAAAACACCGGTTCCATGTTGGCGTCTGTGGCGCGCACATGTTTCATGCGGTCTTCTTCCTTATCGCGCCTCGTCAGCTCGTGCTTCTTGATCACGCCCGTCATGTAGTCGTCCACATACGCCCCGACCACCAGGCCGTATTGGGTCTTGCCGTTCATGGTCTGGGCATATATATAGTAGTGTTCCCCTTCGTCTTGGACAAGCCATCCATTGCGTTGGAAAGCCTCGAAGTTCTCCGTCGCCTTCCCGTAAACGCGCGGGTCGTATTCGCTCGTGCCCGGCACGAAGTCTATCTCCGGCTTTATGATGTGGTACAGGCTCATCTCATTGTCGCCGGCCTCTGCCCTCGCCTCCTCCGAGTCCAGCACGTCATAAGGACGGCACTCCACCTTTTCGACAATATCCTTTGGAGGCCGCAGCCCTCGAAATGGTTTGATCGTAGCCATGTCCGTATTATTTGTTCACCTGAAACGTTGTGTCGCCGGTGGCAAAGTAAGCGTTTATCTGCCTGGCGGCGGCTATGCCGGCATTGGCGTTTGCTTCGGCTGTCTGCGCCCCCATCTTCTTCGGGGTGCTGAAATAGCGTCCCTCAAACTTCGCGAACTCCGCGTCGGCGTCAGGCTTTACGTCGGTCATGTATTTCAAGTCCGTGCGGCCGGCCATCGTCTCCAGCAGCTCCGGCTCGTTTATCACTTCCTTCCTCGCCGTGTTGACCAATATGCCGCCCTTTGGCATCATGCCCACCAACGCGCTGCCGATGCTTCCCTTGGTCTCGGCCGTGGCGGGGATGTGCAGCGACACGATGTCACTCACGCCGAAAAGCTCCTCTTGGCTGCCAACGACTTTCACTCCGGCAGCCTCCATCGCCTCCTTGGGGCAATAGGCATCATAGGCATAGACATCCATGCCGAAGCCTTTTGCTATGCGCGCCACGTTGCGTCCCACATTGCCAAAGGCGAGGATTCCCAATTTCTTATCCTTGAGTTCCGTTCCCGACTTGCCGTTGTAGAAGTTGCGCACGGCGTAAACGAGCATTCCGAATACGAGTTCGGCCACGGCGTTAGAGTTTTGGCCGGGGGTGTTTTCCACTACCACGCCCTTGCCCTTGGCATACTCGGTGTCGATGGAGTCATAGCCGGCGCCCGCCCTGACAACGATTTTCATCTGCTTGGCGGCGTCCAGCACCTCCACCGTAACTTTATCCGAACGCACTATCATGGCATCGGCCGTGCTGACCGCGCCCAGCAGCTGTGCGGCGTCCGTATATTTTTCCAACACCACAAGCTCATGGCCTGCGCCCTCTATCTCACTGCGGATTCCGTCCACTGCGGCGGCAGCGAATGGTTTCTCGGTGGCTAACAATACTCTCATTATTATATTATCTAATTGTTTAAAACTTGTGGTGCCTCCGCAAAGGCAAAGCCCGCTTTACCTTTGCGGAGGCACACCTGTCAACATTCGCGAAACGGCGGCTCAGTGGCTTGCCTCGAAGTCTTTCATGCACTGCACCAAGGCATCGACGCCCTCCATCGTCTGCGCGTTATAGCAGCTTGCCCTGAAGCCGCCCACGCTGCGGTGTCCTTTGATGCCGACCATGCCCTTAGACATTGCGTAGTCGAGGAACGGCTTTTCGAGCTCCGAATACTCATCGTTCATCACGAAACAGATGTTCATCAGCGAGCGGTCTTCTTCCACCGCCGTGCCGCGGAACAGTTTGTTGCGGTCTATCTCGGCATACAGCGTCTCGGCGCGTTGACGCGCGCGCTCCGCCATTGCCTCCACGCCTCCGTTCTTCTTAATCCACCGCAAGGTTTCCAACGCCGAATAGATGGGAACTACGGGAGGAGTGTTGAACATGGAGCCTTTCTCCACATGGGTGCGATAGTCAAGCATGGTAGGGATTGGGCGCGGCGCGCGACCCAGCTTCTCGTCTTTCAGGATGACAAGCGTCACGCCCGCCATGGCCAGATTTTTCTGCGCGCCGGCATAAATGCAGTCATACTTGCTCACGTCGACCGGGCGGCTGAATATGTCCGACGACATGTCGGCTATCATCGGTACGGGCACGTCAAGGTCGCCATGCAGCTCCGTGCCGTAGATGGTATTGTTTGTCGTCACGTGGAGATAGTCAGCGTCGGCAGGGCATTCCCATCCCTTCGGAATATATGTGTAGTTGCTTTCCGCGGAAGAGGCCACCTCTACCACCTCTCCGAACAGCTTGGCTTCCTTAATGGCTTTCTTGGCCCACGTGCCGGTATTAAGGTATGCCGCCTTGCTTATGAGGAAGTTGTATGGCACCATGCAGAACTCGAGCGAGGCTCCTCCTCCAAGGAATATCACCGAATATCCCTCCGGAACATGCAGCAATTCCTTGACAAGGGCTGTCGCCTCGTCGACAACTGGCTGAAAATCCTTGGCCCTGTGGCTGATTTCCATCAGCGAGAGACCGGAGCCATTGAAATCCAAACACTGCTTGGCTGTATTCTCAATCACCTCCCTCGGAAGCATTGACGGGCCAGCATTAAAGTTATACTTCTTCATAATTGAATATGGTTTTGTTTTATTTAGTGGACACTACAAGTGATATCTGTGTGCGAAGATACACCTTTTATTCCATTCGGCAAAATAAATTGTGATTAATATGTGCCAGTCCGCAATAAAAGTCTTACCGCAGGCCGGCGGCGCGAGG
This sequence comes from uncultured Prevotella sp., assembly GCA_964554115.1. Taxonomy (GTDB): domain Bacteria; phylum Bacteroidota; class Bacteroidia; order Bacteroidales; family Bacteroidaceae; genus Prevotella. The sequence goes on along the minus strand of CAZKMT010000001.1, from coordinate 6,550 downwards.
CGGTAAATAATGTTTACAAATGCAATGGGCATGGCATGACGGCTGCCGTATCAGGCGGCGAAAAGGTGCGTTTCACAACCCAGAACGGCCTGTTTCGTCCGCCAAAACGAGCCGTTTTGCAACCCGAAACGGCACGCCACACAAACCCACTGGAAATCAACCGCTTGCGATGCGTCGCGAAAAACGGGAACGATGCTGCGCGCGTTGCGAAATATCTTTACAAAACGCGGCAGACCGAACGCCACTGCGCATCGATAAGCCGCCCCGGCAAGCGGAGACGCAGACTCCGCTTGCCGGGGCAGCCGGATGTGTGTCGCACGAACACTATGCCTTGGCAGGCTGTGCCTCCGTCTTGATGGTCAACTTGTCCACGTAAGCGTCGATGACGGCTACGGCCGTGACATTCACGATGTCGCGCACGCTGCTTTCAAAGTCGGTGAAATGGATGGGTTTGTTGAGCCCCATCTGAATCGGCCCTACTATCTCCGTCTCCGGATTGAGCGTTTGCAGCAGCTTGTAAGCGTTGTTGGCACTGCTCAGGTTCGGGAACAACAGCGTATTGACGTCTTTCCCGTTGAGTCTGGAGAAAGGATATTTGCTGTCACGCAGTTTCTTGTCAAGGGCAAAATTCACCTGCATCTCGCCATCGATGGCAAGGTCGGGATATAGACTCTGCATCTCCTCCACGGCCTGGTGCACTTGCAGCGGGCTGCCCTCGTCGTCGGTTCCGAAGTTGCTGTAGCTGAGCATGGCCATTACGGGCGTGTCGTTGAAGAAGCGGACAGCCCTGGCGCTGAGCTTCGCTATGTCCACGAGCACCTCCTTGTCCGGATGCCTGTTTATGAGCGTGTCGGCAACGTAGAAAGTGCCTTTCTTCGAGTTGATTATGTGCATTGTGCCGAAATGCCTGTAACCCGGGCGTATGCCTATCACCTCCTTCGCCACCTTGATGGTGTTGGAATACTTGGTGTAAAGCCCCGTGATGAAAGCGTCGGCATCTCCCGTCTCCACCATCATCATGCCGAAATAGTTGCGCTCGAACATCTTGTCGTTGGCTTCCTCCACGGTGTAGCCCTGGCGTTGGCGTTTTTCGGCCAGTATCTTGGCGTAGCGTTCGCGGCGTTCGGCCTGGTTGTCGTGGCGGAGGTTCACTATCTCCACTCCGTCGAGGCTTAGTTCAAGCTCCTTGGCCAACTTCTCTATGCGCTCATCGTTGCCCAGCAATATGGGGTAGCAGATGCCCTCGGCCTTGGCCTGCACGGCAGCCTTGAGCATGGTGGGATGCGTGCCTTCGGCAAAGACCACGCGCTGCGGGTTGTTCCGCGCCGTGTCATACAGCTTCTGGGTCAGCTTCGTTTCCTGCCCCAGCATCTCGCGCAGGTGGTTCTTGTAAGCCGTCCAGTCGGTGATTGACCGGCGCGCCACGCCGCTCTCGATTGCGGCCTTGGCCACCGCGGCCGACACCTCGGTGATAAGGCGGGGGTCAACGGGCTTCGGAATGAAATACGACGGGCCGAACGTGAGGTTGTTGACGTGGTACACGTCGTTCACCACATCGGGAACGGGCAGCTTGGCAAGCTCGGCGATGGCGTGCACAGCAGCCATTTTCATCTCCTCGTTTATGGCGGAGGCGTGCACATCGAGCGCGCCCCTGAATATGTACGGGAAGCCGATGACGTTGTTTATTTGGTTGGGATAGTCCGAGCGCCCCGTCGCCATGAGCACGTCGGGGCGGCTTTCCAAGGCCTCTTCGTAGCTTATCTCGGGCACGGGGTTGGCAAGAGCGAAGACGATGGGCTGGTCCGCCATCGACTTCACCATGTCTTGCGACAGCACGTTGCCTTTCGACAAGCCCACGAACACATCGGCGCCCTTTACGGCTTCCTCCAGGGTGTGCACGTCTCTCCTGTCCGTCGCGAACATTTTCTTTTGTTCCGTAAGGTCGCGCCTGTCGCTCGTGATGACGCCCTTGGAGTCGAGCATCACGATGTTTTCCTTTTTCGCCCCCAAGGCCATGTAGAGCTTCGTGCACGATACGGCCGCCGCGCCGGCTCCGTTGACCACTATCTTCACTTTCGATATGTCCTTGCCGTTCACCTCGAGCGCGTTTTTCAGTCCGGCGGCGGATATGATGGCCGTGCCGTGCTGGTCGTCGTGCATCACGGGTATGTCGAGGTTTTTCTTCAGCCGCTCCTCTATGTAGAAGCATTCCGGAGCCTTGATGTCTTCAAGGTTGATGCCTCCGAACGTCGGGGCAATCTTTTCCACGGCCTCGCAGAATTTCTCAGGGTCTTTCTCGTCGACCTCGATGTCGAACACGTCGATGCCGCCATAGATTTTAAACAGAAGTCCCTTGCCCTCCATCACGGGCTTCCCGCTCACGGCTCCTATGTCGCCAAGGCCGAGCACGGCCGTGCCGTTGCTTATCACGGCCACGAGGTTGCCTTTGTCGGTGTACTTGTATGCGTTGTCGGTGTCCTGCTGGATTTCGAGACAGGGGTAAGCCACTCCGGGGGAATAGGCGAGGCTCAGGTCTGTCTGTGTGCGGTAGGGCTTCGTTGGCTTCACTTCGATTTTTCCGGGGCGGTCGCCGTGATGGTATTCCAAGGCGGCCTCTTTAGAAATTTTTACCATAATGCTGACTGTCTTATTTCGGTTTATCTTGTAGTCTCTTCTGCCAAGCAATCCGTTTGGGCATCAATCCGATGCGCCCAAGCATCCGCCCCGCCCGCAACGCCGCGGTCGCGGACAGACCCTATGACTTTGGCTTGGGGTCATGCCCGGCTCATTGGTGTATATTGAACTATGCAAAGGTAACAAAAAACCTGTTGAAACTGTTCGGTTTTTTCATTATTTTAGTAACTTTGCAAATTAAAAATCATAACATGTTGGATGTTAAGAACATTTCCGCATACAGGGAGTCGCTGAAAGAGAAGATTTTAGCGGTTGCCATGTCAGCATTTTTCGAGAAAGGGGTCAAGGCCGTGAAAATGGACGACATAGCAAATTCGCTGTCCATCTCGAAGCGCACATTGTATGAAATATACAAGAACAAGGAAGACCTGCTATTCGAGGGAATAAAGAGACACAAGCAGACCAAGAAAGAAAATCTGCGCATGTATGCGGCGGGCAGCACCAACGTGATGGACTTCATACTCCATTCGTTCAAGCTCACCATAGCTGAAATAAGGAGCACCGACCCCACTTTCTATTCCGACCTGCTCAAATATCCAAAGATACTGAAGTATTTCGAAGAAGAAACGAAAAACACCCAGGATGAATTTTTTGCTTTCCTAAATAGAGGCATAGAGGAAGGCTATTTCCTGGACAACATCAATTATGACCTGGTTACCTCGCTGCTAGATGCCCAATACAGGCATGTGATGATGGCGCAGCTATACAAAAAATACACGATGGAAGAGATTTGCAACAACCTTATCTATGTGTCTCTTCGCGGCATTTGCACAATCAAGGGCATCCGTGTGCTCGACGCTTCTCTCTTAGCCGACAAGCAATGAACCAATGCGCCCGCACTTTCGTGCTTGTGGGTATGGTAACCGCCATACTCCTCGCCCTGCATCAGCTGCCGCCGCTCAGCATCGGCGGCAAGGAACTGCGCGATGTCAACATACTAAGCGACCTCGTGCCGGAACCGTCGGAGGGCAAACCCGTAGAAGACACCGTGCCCGCGCCGGAGCTTCCCGAGCCGCGGATGGCGCTCACGGCAGACAGCGCGAAGGACTGCGAGGCCGCCCCCGCTCCGCCGGGAGTGACGGCGATTGTCGACTATTCGGACGGGAAACCGGGCGGCATGGAGCATTTCTACAAGGCTCTCGCCGGCATCGACACCCTCGACAGGCCGGTGCGAATAGCCTATTACGGCGATTCGTTCATAGAGGGCGACATCCTTACGGGCGACTTGCGCGAGCGTTTGCAGCAGAGGTTCGGCGGCAATGGCGTAGGATGGGTGGACTGCGGGAGCAAGACGAGCGGTTTTCGGAACACCATCGTCCACAAGTTCAGCGGGTTGGAGGAGCATGACGTGACGGATGAAGCGTTCTCGCACAAGCATGAGGGCATAAGCCAACGCTATTTCATACCATCGGAAGGAGCCACCATATCATTCGCGGCAGCCAAGCGCAAGCCCCATGCGGCATCGTGGAGCGTGGCCAACCTGTTCTTGCGCACAGGCACGCCGCTCGACATACAGGTGGGCGTTGACGACAAGCCGGAAACGGCCTTCAGGGTGGAGGCCTCGCCAACGGTGCAATGCATAGCCGTGGCGGACACCATGCGCAAGGTGACCTACCGGCTTGAGAATGTGGGGCGGGAAACGTATGCCTATGGGGCCGCGCTGGAATCCGGAGAGGGCGTCATTCTCGACAACCTCAGCATACGCGGCTCGGCAGGCTACTCGCTGGCCGACATGCCGCCATCCACGCTCAGGGACTTCTCGCGCCTGCGCCCCTACGACCTCATTGTCATCCACTACGGCCTCAACGTGCTGAACGACCAAAGCAGCGCCGTCAACTACAAGGCCTGGGCTGCGCGCATGGAACGAGCCATAGCCAACCTGCGGGAGGCCAACCCCGACGCCTCGATTCTGATTGTGAGCGTGCCCGACCGATGCCAGCGCACGGCCGACGGCATACGCACCATGGAGGGAGTGGAGGCACTCGTGGCCTATCAGCAGATTCTGGCCTCTACGTGCGGCGTGGCTTTTTTCAACCTGTTCAACGCCATGGGCGGCAAGGAGAGCATGAAAGAACTGGTGGACAAAGGCTGGGCCAACAAGGACTACACCCACCTGAACTTTACCGGGGGTTACCACTTGTCGGAATATATCTATGACTCCTTCATGGCCGGCTACGACGCTTACATGCAAATGAACACTCATCAAGAATAGAAAATGGCAGAGTCGCTTTTAAGAATATTGACATACAACCCCGAGGAACCTTTGATTTTCAGCAGCGGACTGTTCTTGTTTCTGTTTCTGGGCTTCTCGTTTGTCTACATGCTGTTGGAGAGGCAGCTCGTCCTCCGGCTCGCGTTTGTCACGGCATTCTCTTATTACTTCTACTATAAGAGCAGCGGAATTTATTTCGCATTGCTCGCCATAGTGACCGTGAGCGATTACCTGATAGCCCTCGGCATGTGGAAATACAGGCGCCGCCATCCCGGCAAGACCATCGTCCCGCGCCTGCTGATGACGCTGAGCCTGCTGGTGGGGCTCGGTATGCTCGGCTATTTCAAGTACACTAACTTCTTCGCGGGCATGATAGCGACCATGATCGGGAACAATTTCCAGCCGTGGGACATCTTCCTGCCCGTAGGCATCAGCTTCTTCACGTTCCAAAGCCTAAGCTACACAATCGACGTTTACAGGGGGGAGCTGAAGCCGCTGCCGTCGCTGCTCGACTACGCTTTCTACGTGTCGTTCTTCCCGCAGCTGGTGGCCGGGCCGATAGTCAGGGCGCGCGACTTCGCCCCGCAGATACGCCGCCCGCTCGCCGTCACGCGCGAAATGTTTGCCCGCGGAGTGTTCCTGATTGTCATCGGCCTGTTCAAGAAGGCCGTCATAAGCGACTACATCAGCATCAACTTCGTAAGCCGCATATTCGACAACCCGGGACTGTACAGCGGCGTTGAAAACCTTCTCGGCCTGTATGGCTACGCCCTGCAGATATATTGCGACTTCAGCGGCTACAGCGACATGGCCATAGGCATAGCCCTGCTGCTGGGATTCCGATTCCCCATGAACTTCAACGCGCCATACGTGAGTGCCGGCATAACCGAATTCTGGCGGCGGTGGCACATCTCGCTCTCAACATGGATACGCGATTACATTTACATAACGCTCGGGGGCAACCGGAAAGGCAAGGCAAGGACATACGTCAACCTCATCATAACGATGCTCCTTGGCGGACTGTGGCACGGGGCGAGCCTCAACTTCGTGGTGTGGGGCGCCATGCATGGCGCAGCCCTGGCCGCCCACAAGTATTTCCGCACGGAGATACTGCATCACGCCAAGGACTACCGCCCGCGCGGGTTGCGCAGGCCGGCCGCCGTGCTGCTGACTTTCCATTTCGTGTGCTTCACGTGGATATTCTTCCGCTGCGACTCATTCGCCGACTGCGGGGTGATGCTGAGGCAGATTTTCACAGACTTCCACCCGGAGCTGTTCACGCAGGTGGTGACCGGCTACAAGTATGTTTTCATGCTGATGGCTTTCGGCTTCCTCACCCACTTCATCCCCGATTCGTGGCAAGAGCGCATGGTGTGGTGCCTCAAGAAGAGCAACGTGGTGGTTGACGCCGCGCTAATCTCTGCCGTCATCTACATTGTCATACAGGTGAAAAGCAGCACCATACAGCCTTTCATATATTTCCAATTCTGACCGCCTGCAGCCGCGGAAATCCTGCAGCCGCGGCTTCCGCGAACATTCTCGCGGCTGCGGAGGGTGCCTGCATGTGTGTTTTAACCCAAGCCGGCGACCACCCGACAAAGAGGCGTGGCCAAAGGAAATTTTCCGACAACAAAAAGTTTAAGC